>NZ_LSJT01000145.1:0-5868 GCF_001556795.1 Dermacoccus sp. CCH2-D9 | reverse complement strand
CCGACGACACCGAGATCGCCGAGCAGGCCCGAGTGGTCGTCGCGGACGTCGCCGAGCAAGTGGCGCACTCGCACGGCGGCGACATCACGCTGATCGGCGTCGAGCGCGGCGTCGTCACCGTCAGCCTCACGGGCGCGTGCGACGGCTGCCCCGCGGCGGCGATGACGCTGCACCGGCGCATCGAGGACGAGCTGCGCGCGCGGGTCGGCGGGGTGCGCGAGGTGCGTGCCCACACCGTGAAGAAGCGCTCGGGCGGACTGGAGCGAGGCGGGCGTGCGCTCCTACAGTGGGCGCATGAGCGACGTCGCTGAAGAAACCCGTCACCGCATCGAGACCGCCGGTCGCGCGGCGCGCGCCGCGTCGAAACGCCTCGCGCTGCTCTCGCGCGCCGAGAAGGATACCGCGCTGCTGACGCTCGCCGACGCCGTCGAGGCCGCGTCCGCGACGATCGTCGCGGCGAACGAGGAGGACCTGGCGCGGGGCGCTGCGGGCGGCATGAGCGAGAGCCTGCAGGATCGGCTGCGGATGACGCCCGAACGCGTCACCCAGGTCGCGCAGGCGCTGCGCGACGTCGCGGCGCTGCCCGACCCCGTCGGCGAGGTGACGCGCGGCAACACTCTCGCCAACGGCTTGCAGATCAAGCAGGTGCGCGTGCCGATGGGGGTCGTCGGCATGATCTACGAGGCGCGCCCCAACGTCACCGTCGACGCAGCGGGGCTCGGATTGAAGAGCGGCAACGCGATGATCCTGCGCGGCGGCTCGGCCGCGGCGGCGACGAACGCCGCGATCGTCGAGGCACTGCGCGCCTCGTACGAACAGCAGGGACTCCCCGCCGATGCGGTGCAGTTGCTCGACGGCGGCCACGACGACGTGACGGCGCTCATCACCGCGCGCGGTCTCGTCGATCTCGTCATCCCGCGCGGTGGGGCCGCGCTCATCGAGGCGGTCGTCACCGGTTCGAGCGTGCCGGTCATCGAGACGGGCACGGGCAACGTCCATGTCTACGTCGATCGCGCGGCGGATCTCGACATGGCGCTCGACATCACCGTGAACTCCAAGACGCACCGGCCGAGCGTGTGCAACGCGGCCGAGAGTCTGCTCGTGCACGCCGACGTCGCCGAGACGTTTCTGCCCCGCGTGCTCACCGAGCTCGCCCAGCGCGGTGTCGTCCTGCACGCCGACGAACGCGCCGCTGCCCTCGCCGGTGGCGTCGCGACCCAGCCCGTCACGGATGAGGCGTGGGGCACCGAGTTCCACGGCCTCGAGATGTCGGTCGGTGTCGTGGACAGCCTCGAGGGGGCGATCGCCCACATCGATGGCTACTCGACGCATCACACCGACTGCATCGTCACCGAGGACCGCGCGGCAGCGCGCACGTTCGCCGCGCAGGTCGACTCGGCCGTCGTCATGATCAACGCCTCGACGCGTTTCACCGACGGCGGCGAGTTCGGCTTCGGCGCCGAGATCGGCATCTCGACGCAGAAGCTGCACGCACGCGGCCCGATGGCGCTCGCGGAGCTGACGACGACGAAGTGGATCGTCGACGGCGACGGCCAGATCCGCTGACGTCACTCGCGCCGCATCCTGACGACGGTCCCGACGTTTCGGGGTGACGCTCGGCGCCTGAAGCGCGTTCGTCGCGGCCCGGCGCCCACCGCCCGGCGCCCGGAGCGTCATGACGCCTGGGCGAGCACCTCGAACCCGGGTTCGGCGACGGGGTGTGTTCCGTCTGCGCGGGAACCACTCTGTGTCTCGACGCCGGAGCGAGCATCATCGCCCGTGCCCTGGCCCCCGGCCTCGAACGAGTCGTAGGCGACGTAGTGGGTCGGGCGTGCCTGGGCCGTTTGGAACAGGCGGCCCACGTACTCGCCGAGCACGCCGAGGCACAGCAGCTGCAGCGCGCCGAAGCCGCTGACGACGACGATCGTGGACGCCCATCCGGTGATCGAGTGACCCGTCAGCTTCGAGACGACGGCGAATGCGGCCACCGCGAAGGCGAGGACGAAGCCGGCGAGACCGAACCACGTCGCGAGGCGCAGCGGAGCGCTGGAGACGCCCGTCACGGAGTCGAGCGTCAGCCTGAGCATCTTGCTCAACGGGTACTTCGACTCGCCGGCGGCCCGCTCGTCGCGGCGGTAGCCGACGTCGGCCGACGGAAAGCCCAGGGCCGGCACGACGAGGCGCAGCACCCGGTTGGTCTCCGGCAGCGCGAGGACGGCGTCGACGGTCGTGCGCGACATGAGTCGGAAGTCGCCGGCGTTCATTGCCCCACGCGCGCCGAGGCGATGCATGAGTGCGTAGAACGCCTCGGCGGTGACGCGCTTGAAGGCGGTGTCGGTGCTGCGGTCGGTGCGCACGCCGTAGACGACGTCGACGTGTTCTCGCTCGGCCACCTCGAGCATCTGGGCGATCACCTCGGGTGGATCCTGCAGATCGGCGTCGATCGTCACCATCCAGCGTCCCCGGGCTCGGGCGAGGCCCGCGCTGATCGCCGCCTGGTGCCCCGAGTTCGCGCGCAGCTGGATGAGACGCACCTGCGGCCACGTCCGACGCATCGCGTGCAGGAGCGACGCGGTCGCGTCGCGGGATCCGTCGTCGACGCACACGACCTCGTACGGCACCTCGAGCCCGTCGAGGACGGGGCGCAGGCGTTCGGCGAACAGGGGCAGGACCTCTTGCTCGTCGTACATCGGGACGACGACGGACAGGTGGGGTGCGCCGTTGGGGAGGGTGTCGAGGCTGGGGTGGGAGGTCATGGCTACCTTCTCGGCGGATCGGCTCGTGCGCGGTGGCACCGTGTCGATCGAGACGTTAGGAAGGGTCGCTGTCATCGGGCTGTGCTGAGGCAGTATCCTTGCTTTCATGACGTCGTTCGTTTCGCTTGTCGCCGCTGTGGATGTTCCGGAGCTCGAGGAGAACCACATCGCCATGCCGCCGTGGGCCTTTGGTCTGATGGCCCTGTGCATCTTCGGCCTGTTGTTCGCGCTGCTGTGGGCCTTCCGCAACACCGCGGCCCGCTACGGTGCCCCCAAGGGCCACGGCCCCGCCGGTGTGCGAGGTGGGGGTCAGAACCAGGGTGTGAACCACTGACATCACGAATCGGGGTCATGGGCGGCACGTTCGACCCCATTCACCACGGTCACCTCGTCGCGGCGAGTGAGGTTCAAAGCCTCCTCGACCTCGACGAGGTGATCTTCGTGCCCACGGGTCAGCCGTGGCAGAAGGCCGGACGAGATGTCGCGCCGGCCGAGCACCGTTATCTCATGACGGTCATCGCGACGGCGTCTAACCCGCGCTTCAGCGTGAGCCGCGTCGACGTCGACCGTCAGGGCCCGACGTATACGCGCGACACGTTGACGGACCTCAAGCGGCTGCGTCCCGATTCGGAGTTGTTCTTCATCACAGGGGCCGACGCGCTCGCGCAGATCCTGTCGTGGAAGGGCGTCGACGAGCTGTGGGAGCTGGCGCACTTCATCGGCGTCACGCGCCCCGGGCACGAGCTCAGTGACGCGGGGCTGCCGCACGATCGCGTCACCCTGCTCGAGATCCCGGCCATGGCGATCAGCTCGACCGACTGCCGTGACCGGGTGCGTGCGAGCAAACCCGTGTGGTACCTCGTGCCCGACGGCGTCGTGCAGTACATCCACAAGTACCAGCTTTATGGGCCCCGAGCGGGCTCCCTCCAGGAGGACTGAGTGTCCGCAACAGACCGTTCCCTCGAGCTGACGCGAGCTGCCGCCCAGGCCGCCGCGGACAAGCTCGCCACGTCGATCACCGCGATCGACGTGAGTGATCAGCTCGCCATCACCGACACGTTCGTGATCGCCTCCGCGGAGAGCGAGCGTCAGGTCAACGCCATCGTCGACGCCGTCGAGGAGGCGCTGCTGCCGCTCGGCGCGAAGCCTCAGCGACGTGAGGGCCGCGCCTCCGGGCGTTGGGTGCTCATCGACTTCGGTGACATCGTCCTGCAGGCCTTCCACGAGGAGGACCGCGAGTTCTACGACCTCGAGCGCCTGTGGCAGGACTGCCCCGTCATCGAACTCGAGCTCGACGAGCCCGCCGACGCGTGACGCCGACGTCCCCCGAGAATGACCCGCTGCGGCGGGTCATTCTCTTGCGTCATGGGCGCACGGCGTGGAACGAGCAGGGGCGCTGGCAGGGCCGCCTGGACGTGCCGATCGACGACGTGGGGCTCCGCCAGGCCGAGCGTGCCGCGGCGCTGCTCGTGCGCGACGGTTCGATCACGCGCCTCGTGACGTCGCCGGCGCGGCGCGCGGCGCAGACCACGTCCGTGCTCAAGGGTGCATTCGACCTGGCCGGTCGGCCGCTCGTGCGCACCGACGACGCTCGGCTCGTCGAGATCGACATGGGCGCGTGGGCCGGTCTGACGCACGCGGAGGTCGCGGCGCGCTGGCCCGACGCGTCGGCCGCGATCGCGCGTGGCGACGACCTCCGGCGCGGTGACGACGGCGAGACGCTCGCCGAGGCGACGGCACGCGTCGAGGCGGGCGTGCGTGATGCCGTGTCGTCGGCAACCCCGGGGGAGAGTGTGCTCGTCGTGACGCACGGCGCCGTCATCCGCGGGGTGGCGGGTGCGTTGGCGGGGCTGACGCCGCAGACCGTGCGCACGTCGTTCCGGAGCATCGACAACTGCCACTGGGTGACGCTCGTCGAGCGTCGCGATGGTGGTTGGGCCATCGAACGCTGGAACGCGGGGGAATGAGCCTGCGGGCTCGTGGGCTCTGTGGTGCGGCCGCGTCTTGCCGTGTCGGCGGATCGGCATTCATGTCTCGGTTTCCGGGCTTGGTGCTCGCGGCGGAGTGGGGGTGGGGCAACCTCGTGAAGGGGCCGTCGGCGCCGCGTCAGGCGTGACATGATCAGGGCGGATCGCACGCGGACGAGGAGAGAGGCTCAAGTGAGCGAGCACGGCAGCAGCACGTCGATGGAGCGATGGTTGGGGATCGAGGGTGGTTCTCGACCGATGGGGCGCCCGGAGTGGCTTCGCGTTCTCGCGGCTCTCGCGCTCGGGTTGGTGGCCTTCGTCGCCGTCATTCTCGTGGCGCGGTCCCTCCTTCCTGACAGCGTCCTCGACGACGCGTTCGGGGCGTGGTTGCCGCCCATCCTCGGTGGTGTCGGGATGGGCTTGGCCTCACCGGCGATCAACCGTCTCGTGGGTGTGCCCGTGGCGGGCCGTGCGGACGAGGCCCGTCGCGGGGACGAGTTGCGGCGATGAGTCGGCACGCGGGGCGCGAGCGCAAGCGGATGTCGCCGCGCACGTTCGGGCGGCTCATGAACTTCTACCCGCCGCTGGTGGGCATGGGATTGCGGGTGAAGTCGTTCTCGGACGACTGGAGCGAAGCGCGCGTCGAACTCAAGCTCAATCGGATGAATCGCAACCAGAACGGCACGGCGTTCGGTGGGTCGATCAACGCGATGACGGATGCGTTCTTCCCGTTGCTGCTCATGCATCAGTTGGGTCCGGAGTATCTCGTGTGGGATCAGGCGTGTGAGATCGAGTTCCGTTCGCCGGGCACATCGACGGTGTACGGCGTGTACGAGATGCCCAAGGACGTCGTCGAGGAGATCCGTGCGCAGGCCGCTGACGGGTCGAAGGTGTTGCGCTGGTTCGAGTGTGATCTGACGTTGGTTGACGGCACGGTCGTCGCGCATGCGAGGCGTCTCGTGTACGTGCGGAAGAAGCGTCCGAAGGCGGCGTGACCGTTCGCGGGTCGAGGTTCGCGGCGTGCATGCGGGTGATTTGCTTCGTGGGTGACCGGCCGGTTAAAGTACACGGGTTGCTCACGAGGTGAGTGCGGGGCTATGGCGCAGTTGGTAGCGCGCTTCCATGGCATGGAAGAGGTCTGGGGT
>NZ_LSJT01000144.1:0-6368 GCF_001556795.1 Dermacoccus sp. CCH2-D9 | reverse complement strand
CCGTCGCGATGATCGTCGTGCGTGCGCTCGGTGAGATGGTGCTGCACCGCCCGAGCTCGGGCGCCTTCGTCTCCTACAGTCGCGAGTTCATCGGCGAGAAGGCGGCCTATGCCGCCGGGTGGTTCCACTTCATCAACTGGGGCTTCACCGTCATCGCCGACTCGACGGCCATCGCCGGGTTCCTCATCTTCTGGAAACCGATCTCCGACGCGCTGCCGCAGTGGGCTCTGGCGCTGCTGGCTCTCACGATCGTGCTCGTCATCAACCTCATCGGCGTGAAGTGGTTCGGCGAGATGGAGTTCTGGTTCTCCATCATCAAGGTCGTCACGATCATCGCGTTCATGTTCGTCTCGATCTTCTTCATCGTGACGAGCAAGGATCTGTCGTCGGACGGTCAGCACGCCACGGCCGGCCTGCACAACATCACCGACAGCGGTTTCTTCCCGAACGGCGTGTCGCCGATGTTCATGCTGATGTCCGGCGTCATCTTCGCGTACGCGTCGATGGAACTCATCGGCGTCGCCGCCGGCGAGACGGAGAACCCGCGCGAGGTCATGCCGAAGGCGGCGCGCGCCGTCGTGTGGCGCATCCTCGTGTTCTACATCGGCACGATCACCCTGATGACGCTGCTGCTGCCGACCGACCAGTACAAGAAGGGCGAGTCGCCGTTCGTCACCGTGCTCGACCGCGTCGGGTTCCACATCGGCGGCGTCCACATGGCCGACATCATGAGCGTCGTGCTGATCTCCGCCGTCGCGAGCTCGATGAACTCCGGCCTGTACTCGACCGGCCGTGTGCTGCGCTCGATGGCGATGGCCGGCACCGCGCCGCGCTACCTCGCGAAGATGAGCAAGACGCAGGTGCCCTACTGGGGCATCTTCACGACGTTCGCGTTCGGCCTCATCGGCGTCGGCATCAACTACGCGTGGCCGTCGGACGCGTTCGAGATGGTCCTCGAGCTCGCGACGCTCGGCATCATCGGCGTGTGGTCGATGATCCTCATCAGCCACCTCATGATGGTGCGCAAGGCCAAGCGCGGCGAGCTGGAGCGACCCGACTTCAAGCTCAAGGGCGCGCCGTTCCTCAACATCTTCGGCCTGCTGTTCATGGCGGCCGTGCTGCTGCTCATCATGTTCGGCGACGACCCGAAGGCCGCCAAGGCCGTCTACATCGGCGGGCCCGTCCTCGCGGCGCTCATGGTCGGCGGCTGGTTCCTCGTGCGCGGCCGCATCAACTCCGAAGCGTTCGACGACGAAGCGACACGCATGTCCTGACGATCGAATGCCCGACGTGACGGCGCCCCACCCGGCCGGGTGGGGCGCCGTCACGTCTGTGCACTCCACACGCCTCCTCGTGACCGGATCGCTCACGGCGATGACGGCCCTGCGTGCCACGACGCCGCACGCCTCCCCTAGTGTGTGCGTGCCCCAGGCCGCACCCGGCCTCGACGTGAAAGGGAGCGATGTCGACCTCCGCCGACACCCAGAACAACCCGGCGCCCACCGCGGGACGCCCGGCCGACGCCGGTGACCACGGCTATGCGAAGAACCTGAAGAACCGCCACATCCAGATGATCGGCATCGGTGGCGCCATCGGCACCGGACTGTTCCTCGGTGCCGGTGGCCGCCTCGAGAAGGGCGGGCCGTCCCTGCTCATCTCGTACGCCATCTGCGGAGTCGTCGCGATGATCGTCGTGCGCGCCCTCGGCGAGATGGTCGTGCACCGCCCGAGCTCGGGCGCGTTCGTCAGCTACAGCCGGGAGTTCATCGGCGAGAAGGCTGCCTACACCGCCGGTTGGATGCACTTCATCCACTGGGCGACGACGATCGTCGTCGACTGCACCGCGATCGCCCTGTACTTCCACTACTGGGGCTTCTTCAGCGAGCACGTCCCTCAGTGGGTCATCGCAGCCATCGCCCTCGTCGTGACCGTCGCGATCAACCTCGTCGGGGTGAAGCTGTTCGGTGAGATGGAGTTCTGGTTCTCCATCATCAAGGTCACCGCCCTGCTGGGGTTCATGGCCCTCGCGATCTACTTCATCGTCTCCGGCCACCACGTCGGTGGTTCCGCACCCGGCCTGCACAACATCACCGACCACGGCGGGTTCTTCCCGCACGGTCTCGCGCCGATGTTCATGCTCATGCAGGGCGTCATCTTCGCCTACTCGTCGATGGAGCTCGTCGGCGTCGCCGCCGGTGAGGCCGAGAACCCGCTCGAGGTCATGCCGCGCGCCGTCAACTCGGTGCTGTGGCGCATCATCGTCTTCTACCTCGGTTCTCTCGTGCTGCTGACGCTGCTGCTGCCCACCGATGAGTATTCGTCGACGACGTCGCCGTTCGTCACCGCCCTGGCGCAAGCCGGCGTGCCACACGCGGGGGACGTCATGAACGTCATCGTCATCACGGCCGCGGCATCGTCGATGAACTCGGGCCTGTACTCGACGGGACGTGTCATGCGGTCGATGGCCGTCTCCGGTTCGGCGCCGCGCTTCCTCGGCGTCATGAGCGGGCGCGCCGTGCCCGCCGCCGGCATCATCGCGACGGCTGCACTCGGCGCTGTCGGCGTGGTCATCAACTATCTGTGGCCGAGCGAGGCGTTCGAGATCGCGCTCAACTTCGTGTCGGTGTGCATCATCGCGGTGTGGTGCCTCATCATGCTGAGCCACCTCGCGTTCGTCGTGAAGTCGAAGCGTGGCGGCACCCCCCGGCCCGCGTTCCGCCTGTGGGCCTCCCCCGCGAGCGACATCTTCGCGCTGCTGTTTCTCGTCGCCGTCGTCGTGCTCCTGGCGACCAGTGACAACAAGGGCTTCCTGACGGTCTGCGTCGCCTCCCCGATCGTCGCGATCGTCCTCGTCATCGGCTGGTTCTTCGTGCGCGGCAAGATCAACCCCGACGCCTTCGACGCCGAAGAAGCACGCCTCGAGGGCCACGAACACTGACCCTCACCTCGGCACCCTGACGAACCCCCACCTGCCTGACGGGTGGGGGTTCGTGCCGTCGCCGGTGCAGGAAGTTCGGTTGTGGCCGACGGCCGCGACGCGCAATCGGGGTCATGTCGTTCGCCACTACACTGACCGGGTGATCGAGCTTCCCGTGCTGTTCTCCACCACGCCCGACTACTACCGGTTCGCCGTCGTCGAGCTGCGCCGTGAGCTCGACATCGAGAAGGTGACGCGCGTCGGCGAGGACGCCGGGCTCGTGCAGTTGAAGGACGGCGGCATCGAACGGCTCCACGACCTCGCGACGAGCGGTTACCTCAGGTTCTGCAAGTACCTCGCGAACGTCGAGTCACATGCGCCGACGAAGGCGCATCAGCACGACGACGCCGAGCAGATCGCCGAGTGGGCCCTCGACGCGATGACCACGCGCCTCGAAGCGCTGACCGAGGCGGGCCAATATCGGGCCGGTGACGCCGTGTCGCTGCACACCTGGGATTCCGGGCAGGCGCCCTGGGCGCCGGGCAAGGTGCGTCGCCCCCTGCTCGAGATGCTTATGGACGAAGGTGTCCGCGTCGTCCCCGGCGGCGCCGAGCACACGCTGTCGCTCTGCCTCGGTGAGGATCGTCTGACGACGGGGGTGACGCCGACCCACCTCGGCCTGTCCGACTGGGCCGGCGGACGCATCCGCCTCGCCGCGCGCAAGGAGCAGGTCAGCCGCGCCGAGTTCAAGCTCGAAGAACTCTTCGGTCTCATCGACGTGCCGCGCGGAGACGTCGCCGTCGACCTCGGCGCGAGCCCCGGTGGCTGGACGCGCATCCTGCGCTCGCACGGTTTCTCGCAGGTGCACGCCGTCGACCCGGCCGACATCGACGAGCGCGTCATGAACCTCGGCGGCGTCGAGCACCACAAGACGACGGCGGGCGAGTTCGTCGCGAGACACGGCGAGCGCGTCGACCTCATCGTCAACGACATGCGCATGCCGCCGCAGCTTTCGGCGCACACGATGCTCGAGGCGTCCGACATGCTGCGTCCCGGCGGCAGCGCGATCGTGACGTTGAAGCTCGGCACGAACAACCCCGTCAAGCAGGCCGACGAGGCGATGACGATGCTGACGAAGGCGTATGACATCACCTTCGCGCGGCAGTTGCAGCACAACCGCCACGAGATCACGCTGGTGCTCTCTCGCGTGTGATGCCGGCGCTCATCTCCCAGCATCGGGAGAAAATGCGTCGCCGCTCGCCGAGTCGGCTGCAAAACTCCCGACATGATGAGTTCTGAGCCCGACGCTGCCGACGCTGCCCGACTCTTGCGTGAACAGGCACCTCACCTTTCGACGCTCGAGGTGCGCCCGAGCAAGACGTCCGGCAGCAGCAACTGGGTCTTCCGGATCGGGGAGCACCTCGCGCTTCGTCTGCCACGCTCGGATGCCTACGCCGACGACCTCGCCAAGGAGGTGACGTGGCTGCCGATGCTCGGAGCTGCCGTGAGAACACCGATCCCCCGAATCGAGTTCACCGGGCGCCCAAGTGCGGTGTTTCCGCGCCGATGGGCCGTCATCACATGGCTCGAAGGCCGCACGCCCAGAGATCTTGAGGCGCCGATGCAGCAAGCGCTTGCCACCACGCTCGGCGAGTTCACCGCAGAGCTCCACGCGCTCGACACCTGCGGCGAAGTGGGCGGCGCCGAGCGCTGGGGCTACCGCTGTGGGGAGCCGGTGAACGACACCACTGACGGCTGGGTGGAGGAAGCAGCCGATGAGCTGAGCGATCTCTTCGACCCGGCTCAGGTGCGCCTGGCGTGGAAGCGGCTGCGCGAGGTCGGCCCCGCGCCTAAGGCCGGGGCCTGGGTGCACACCGACCTGTCGCCCGAGAACGTGCTCGTCGACGCTCGCGGCGCGCTGGCCGGGGTCATCGACTTCGGCGGGCTCGGTGTGGGTGACCCCGCGGTCGACCTGCTCTACGCCTGGGACCTCTTCGACGCACCGGGTCGCGCCGTGTTCGCGCGTGCCGCTGGTGCCGACGAGGCGATGTGGGCCCGTTCTCGCGCATGGGCCTTCGCCGGGCCGGGTCTTCTCACCTTGGCGAATTACCGCGACACCATGCCCGAGCGCACGGCGCGTCTCACCCGCATGGTCGAAGCCGTCGCCACCGACGTCGGGGTCGCTCTGCGCTGAAACGTCCAACCTTGGGAGTTTCGCAGCCAGTGCCTGGCCGAGTGGCTGCCGAACCCCCAACGTCAGGAGTTTCACAGCCAGTGCCTGCCCGAATAGCTGTAGAACTCCCAACGTCAGGAGTTTCGTCCGCCTACGCGAGCTGACGGAAGTGAGCCCGCCACTCGTCCGACGTTCGCACCGCGAGGCCCCGGCGTCCGAGGGCTGCGGCCACGGCTCGCACCGTTCCAGCCGGGTCGCGGTATATCCCGTGCGACACGACGCGGATGACCTCCCACCCCTCTGCGCGCAACGCCGCTTCGCGCTCGAGGTCCGCGTGCTTCTGCGCCTCGGTGGTGTAGTGGTGATCGCCGTCGTACTCGATCGCGATCTTCAGCTCGGGGTACGCGAGATCGAGCCGACGACGGCGCCCGCCGGCGACCACCTCGACCTGCGCCACCGGTCGCGGCAACCCCGCAAGGATGAGCAACACGCGCAGCCGCGTCTCCATCGCCGACTCTGCTGCCCCATCGACGAGCCGCACGAGATCCCGCCCGCGCCCCGGCCGCGTGCCGAGCGACTCCGCCCATGCAGCACGAGCCCGCACTGCATCCACCGACCTCAGGCGCAGGATGGCATCGGCGAGAACGACGGCGTCGACGAGGGAGAGCCACGGCAGGCACTCGCGCACGAGATCGAGCGGAGCCGTCGTCGGCAGGCGCCGCCGCACCGACGGCACCCACACCTCGGCAGTCTGCGAACGACCGAGGTGCCGATGCACGACCAACCCGGCGCTGCGTACGTCCCGATGCGCAGGGATGCTGACGCTGACACCCTCGAACGCAGGCACCGGCAATCCCCACAGCTGCGCCGCATCGAGGCGGGAGATGCGCGCTCCCTCCCCGCAGCGTCGTAACGCCGCCGCGCACCGAAGCCCGTGCGCCACCGGAACGCGAGCGTCGACGAATACACCTCGGAAGAGGCGACGGACGTCATCGGAGGCGAGGTCGCTCCGACTCAGGCCCGCCGCGAGCGCCTCCTGCGAGGTGAAGGGCAACGGACCGAATGCGCCCAGCGCGGTGCGTCGCCGCTCGGCTACCGCTCGGCGGGACGCGCGCTGTCCGGACGACGTTTCAGCTGCGGGTGAAGAGGTGGTCATGCCCCCAGACTCGCGGGTTCGCTGCGACCGTGCCGAAAGTTATCCACAGGACCTGGGAGCTTGGCGGGCGCGGCCGTCGAAGCGCCCGCCAAGCTCCCAGGTCCTGTGGATAACTTTCGGCA
>NZ_LSJT01000143.1:0-240 GCF_001556795.1 Dermacoccus sp. CCH2-D9 | reverse complement strand
ACCCTCGTCACCGCGTTGCGGGAGCGCTTCGACCTGCCCGTGCACCTGCACACCCACGACACGGCCGGTGGCCAGCTCGCGACGCTGCTCGCCGCCATCGACGCGGGCGTCGACGCGGTCGACGTCGCGAGCGCCGCGATGTCGGGCACGACGAGCCAGCCGTCGATGTCGGCGCTCGTCGCGGCGACGGACGGCACGGACCGTGCGACGGGGCTCGACCTCGCGAACGTGTGCGACCTC
>NZ_LSJT01000142.1:0-4202 GCF_001556795.1 Dermacoccus sp. CCH2-D9 | reverse complement strand
GGCGGGACCTGATCCAACCCGCCGATCAATCCCATGGCGATCGAGGGCACTGCGGACAGCAGGATCACGGCGTACATCGTCGTGTCGCTGAGGTAGAACATCATGACGGCGAAGGGCACCCACGCGACCGACGGCAGGGACTGCATCGCTGCGAGCAGCGGTCGGAAGGCGCGCCGCGCCAGTCTCGCGCGGCCGACGACGAGCCCGAGTGTCGTGCCGAGCACGAGAGAGAGCGCGAAGCCCACCGCGCCGCGTCGCAGGCTGACCCAGATCGCGTCGAGCGCCTCCCCCGAGGTGAGGGAGGTCCACAGGGCCCGAGCGATGTCGGTGACCGGAGGGAGCACCCAGGCCGGTTTGACGTGTGCCCACACGAGAACCTGCCAGGCGAGGACCACGATCGCGAGCGCACCCAGCGGCGCTAGCACGGACAGCGGGTCGACGCGGCGTCGGCGCTGCGCCTGAGCCTGTTCGAGCGCGTCTAGTCCGGAGGTGACGTCGTCGTCACTGATCATCGATCTCGTGGGGCCGGGCGAGCGGTGCCGTCGGGCACTGGCCTCGAACGGATCCTCCTCGCGCATGTCGAACTCAGGCGTGGGCATGACGACTGATCTCCTCTCGCAGGCGCGAGGTGATCTCGCGGGACAGCTCACCGACGCCTGCGTCCTCGATGGCACGCGGCTGTGGCAGGTCGACGTCCCACGTCTGGCTGACGCGTCCCGGGCGCGAAGAGAGCAGGACGACACGTTGGCCGAGACGCACTGCTTCACGCACGTTGTGGGTGACGAAGATGACGGCCATGCCGTCGCGATGCCACACGTCGCTAAGTTCCCCGTGGAGCAGGTCGCGCGTCATGGCGTCGAGGGCGGCGAATGGTTCGTCCATGAGCAGCAGGCGCGCGTTCTGGGCGAGTGCGCGCGCGAGGGCGACGCGTTGGCGTTGGCCTCCGGACAGTTCGTGGGGTCGTCGATCCACTGCGCCGTCGAGCCGCACCGTCGCGAGCAGCTCCTGCGCCCGCTGGCGGCGTTCGGCGGAGGGCACGCCCCTGAATCGCAGGGGAGCCTCGACGTTCTCGCCGACGCTCAGCCACGGGAAGAGCGCGGAATCCTGAAACATCAGCGCCGGTTGAGGGCCGTCGACGTGCACGTCGCCCGCGCTGGCGGGTTCGAGCCCGGCGATGATCGACAGCAGGGTCGACTTGCCGCAGCCGGAGGCGCCGAGAACGCTGACGAACTCCCCCTGTTCGACCCTCAGGTCGAGCCCGCCGATCGCCTCGACGGCGTCGTCGCCCTGGCCGAAGACCTTGTGCAGACCGCGGATGTCGACGGCGGCCGGCTGTGCCGTCGAGCGTGCGTCGCTCGGCGGGGCGATCGGGTGTCGCTCGCCTGCCGTGGTGGTGTCGAACGTCATGTCAGCCCTTTCTGTGCACGCCGAGACCGGCGTCGGTGATCGCAGGCAGGGCGCGTGCAGCAAGGACCTGCCGGAGCGGGTCGAGGTCCGCCAACCCGCGCAGGTCGGGACGGACGTCGATGCCGCCCGTTCGCCACGTGTGTTCGGCGACCTGTGCGATGTTTGCCATCAACGGATCCCAGGAGAACTGCACGTTGTCCATGGCCCGCTCGGCGACCGATCGCTTCAACTTCTTGCCGCTGAGCTTGCCGATCTCGGCGTTGAGCAGCACACTCGCGGCGCCCCGATGGCTGTTGATCCATTCCACGGTCTCGACGTGGGCCGCCAGGAGCTGCTCCACCTGAGCAGGCGCGCGTTCGAGGTACTCCTGGGTGACGAGCAGGCACGTCGTCACGAATCGGTGGTCGGGCCACTGGGTGCGCTCGTCGACGAGCACGTGCGCGCCGGCTTCGACGACGAGGCGAGAGACCCATGGCTCGGCCTGGTAGCTGGCGTCGAGGCGCCCCTGGCGGAACTGATCGAGAGTCTGTGAGTTGGCCATCCACACGGTCTCCACCTCGTCCGCTCCCGGCCCCGTCGTCAGGTGGTGCTCGGCGAGCAGTGTCTTGAGGGCTACGTCCTGGGTGCCGCCGATCTGCGGCGTGGAGACGCTGCACCCACGCAGATCGTCGATCTTCTTCACTCCGGGACGAGCAACGAGCGCAGCGCCGTTCTCCGCTGCTCCGGCGAGGAGGCGCACTCCGGCGCCCTTCGTCCGCACCCACGCCGTGATCGCCGGGTTCGGGCCGAGGTAGGCGACGTCGATCGCGCCGGCGAGCATGGCCTGGACGGCGGCGGGCCCGTTGTCGAAGACCTGCCGCTCGATGGCCGTGCCGCCCAGGTGGCGCGCGAACGTTCCGCGGGCCATGCCTGCGAGGGCCACGCCGTGGGTCAGGTTCGAGAAGTGCCCCAATCGCAGGCGATGCGGGCTCGCCTCAGCCGCCCCGCACCCCGACAGGGCCGGTGTCATGAAGGGGGTGGCGAGGCCGGCGCCGAGGAGCGTCCGGCGCCCGATCTGGGGTGATCGGGCCCGGGATCGGTGTACGGCATCGACAGGTGCGTGATCGTCGCGCATGTCAGCCAGCCAGCCAATCCTCTTCGGATTCGAGCTGCGCGGCGTCGTCGTCCGCACCCGAACCGAGCCCCGCACCCGACATGCCGGCTCCGAGCGTGGCGCCGCTCGCGGGATCGATGACGAGGAACGCGCCGGTCGCCCGGTGGCTGTCGTACGGGTCGAGCACCACGGGCTCGGCCAGACGCAGACGGACTCGTCCGATCGTGTTGAGCGTCATCACTGCTTCAGGGCCGGCTACGTGCCACGTGCTCGTCTCGACGTCCCACAGATGTGTGATGTCGTCGACGACCGCGCGCACCACCTTGGTGCCCGCCTTGACGAGGACGCGCTGACGGACACGCCCGTCCGCGGCCGCGAGCCACGCGAGCACTCCGCTCACCTCGGAGTCGGCAACCGGTTGATCGGGGTCGGCCACGAGCGACAGGACCTCACCACGAGCGACGTCAAGTTCGTCGCCCAGACGCACCGTCACTGACTCGCCCGCTACGGCCACCTCACGCGAGCCCACCGGAGTGTCGATCGCGACGACCCGGCTCGTCAGGCCCGAGGACACCGCGCGCACACGGTCACCGACGTGCAGGACGCCGGAGGCGATGCGGCCGGCGAGACCGCGATAATCCGGATGCTCGGCGGTGCGAGGCCGGATGACGAGCTGGACCGGCATGCGGAACGACTCGGCCCGCAGGTCATCGCGGACGGGTAGCGACTCGAGCAGGTCGAGCAGCGGCGGGTGGTCGTACCCGTCGGGGGCCGGAGCGACGACCCCCTCGCCCGTCAGCGCAGATAGCGCGACGACGCGGGGATCGCTGAGGCCCACCCTGTCGGCCAGGTCGATCGCCTGGGTCCGGACCTCGTCGAACCGCGAGCGCGACCACTCGAGGGCATCCATCTTGTTGACGGCGAAGATGACGTGCGGAACACGCAGCAGCGCCATCAACGCGGCGTGACGACGCGTCTGGTCGCTGACCCCGTGTCGCGCGTCCACGAGGACGACGGCTGCGTCAGCGGTGGAGGCGCCGGTGACCATGTTGCGCGTGTACTGCACATGCCCCGGGGTGTCGGCGAGGACGAAGGTGCGCCGGGGCGTGGAGAAGTACCGGTACGCCACGTCGATCGTGATGCCCTGTTCGCGCTCGGCGCGCAGCCCGTCCGTCAGGAGAGCAAGGTCGACCTGCTCGGCGCCGCGTGACGTGCTCGCGGCGACCATCGAGTCGTAGGTGTCGGCGAGGATGTTCTTCGTGTCGTGCAGCAGACGACCCACGAGGGTCGACTTGCCGTCGTCGACGCTGCCCGCCACGACGAGGCGGAGCTGGGAACCGGGCGAGGCGGTCGGTGCGTGCTCGGTGGACGAACGTGGTGCGTCGGCGGCACGGGTGGTCGTGGTCGTCATCTCTAGAAGTAGCCCTCTCGCTTGCGATCTTCCATAGCGGCCTCGGAGAGGCGGTCGTCGGCGCGGGTGGCTCCGCGCTCGGTGAGATGGCTCGCGGCGATCTCGGCGATGATGTCGGCGGTCGTGCGGGCCTCGGACTCGACGGCGCCCGTGCAGGAGCCGTCACCGACGGTGCGGTAGCGCACCGAGCGGGTGACGAGGGGTTCGTCGTCGCGCGGCCCGAACCAGGGCCCCGGCGTCAGCCACATGCCGTCACGCAGGAAGACCTGGCGCTCGTGCGCGTGGTAGATC
>NZ_LSJT01000141.1:0-206 GCF_001556795.1 Dermacoccus sp. CCH2-D9 | reverse complement strand
GTGAGACGGGCCCGCCAGGGCCCGGCCACAAGACGCGCCAGAGAGAATCAAGCCGTAACGCGCCGAGACTGGACCGGCGAGCTTGCGAGCCGGCCAGCATCGGCACGTTCCGGATCGTGCGGGCCGTACCACGTCGCAACGTGGACGGCCTGCGTGTCGCAGTGAGACGGGCCCGCCAGGGCCCGGCCACAAGACGCGCCAGAGAG
>NZ_LSJT01000140.1:0-41071 GCF_001556795.1 Dermacoccus sp. CCH2-D9 | reverse complement strand
CTCTCTGGCGCGTCTTGTGGCCGGGCCCTGGCGGGCCCGTCTCACTGCGACACGCGGGCCGTCCACGTTGCGACGTGGTACGGCCCGCGTGGCTGTCGCCGTTTCAACCGTGGGCGCGGGGTGTGCACACCTGCCATTTACGGTCACATTCGCGAATCTCGCCCACCTGTGCGAATCACGTCCACATTCGGTCAGACAGAACGCACGCGCAGGCAGAGTGGGGACGAACGTCCCGGGGACGGCAGGACGCGCGAAGAGGTCCGGGGTGGGCCCGCAGGCATGTGTGACAATGAGCCGAGGACGGCGCCCCACCGGGCGCACGCGCCGCACGAAGGAAGGGGCCCCCACGTGATGAACCGTGTGCTGATAGTCGACGACGACCCGGCACTCGCCGAGATGCTCGGCATCGTTCTGCGCGGCGAGGGCTACCACGTCACCCACTGCGGCGACGGCACGTCAGCACTCGCCACGTTCCGCGACGCGAAACCCGACCTCGTCCTGCTCGACGTCATGCTGCCCGGCAAGAACGGCGTCGAAGTGTGCCGCGCCATCCGCGCCGAATCCGACGTCCCCATCGTCATGCTGACCGCCCGCACCGACACCCTCGACGTCGTCGCCGGCCTCGAAGCCGGCGCCGACGACTACGTCAACAAGCCCTTCAAACCCGCCGAACTCGTCGCCCGCGTCCGCGCCCGCCTGCGCCGCGGCGACGCCGAACCCGAAACCGTCACCATCGGCGACCTGACGATCGACCTCGCCGCCCACTCCGTCACCCGCGACGGCACCCCGATCTCCCTCACTCCCCTCGAGTTCGACCTCCTGCTCGCCCTCGCCCGCAAGCCATGGCAGGTGTTCAGTCGCGAAGTGTTGCTGGAACAGGTCTGGGGTTACCGCCACGCCGCCGACACGCGCCTCGTCAACGTGCACGTCCAGCGCCTGCGCGCCAAGGTCGAGAAGGACCCGGAGAGGCCCGAGATCGTCGTGACCGTGCGAGGTGTGGGATACAAGGCCGGTGCCAGCACACCCGCCACCTGAGGCACCCCGCAGCGTCCTACGACGCGCCTACGACGCGTCCCGCCGCGCAATCAGGCGCCTCGTCACGTTCTGCGTGCGCAGCTGGCGACGCAGCCTGCACGTGCGCGTCATCAGCCTGACGATGCTCATGGGCCTCACCGTCGTCATCGCCGTCGGATCCCTCATGTACCAGGGCATCGCCGACGGGCTCGTGCGCAGCAAGACCGCGTCCGCGCAACAGATCGCGCTGAGCGAGACCGCTGACGTCCAGAGCGCGTTCGACGCGACCGACAAGACCGACATGACGACGCTCTACAACCTCTCGCGTGACTCCGTGCAACGCATCGCGAGCCCGCTCGACGACTCCGCGCGCCTCGTCATCCTCATGCGCGCCAGCGACAACACGCGCCCCGGCATCCCCCTTGTCGCGACGGCCCGTGCGCGCGGCTTCACCCCACCCGCCGACGTGCGCGGCGCCCTCGCCCGCGACCCCGCGCATCAGCAGACGAAGATCATCTCCCTCGACGCGACCGGCCGCCACATCCCCGCCGTCATGGTCGGCTCACGCGTCAGCATCCCCAACGCCGGCGCGTACGACCTGTACCTCATCTTCCCGATGGACAAGGAAGCCGACTCGCTCAGCATCGTGCGCACCTCGTTCGCCGCCGGCGGCCTCGCGCTCATCCTGCTCCTCGGCGCCTGCGCCTACCTCGCGACGCGCCTCGTCGTGACCCCCGTCCGCTCCGCCGCGCACGTCTCCGAGCGCCTCGCCGCCGGCAACCTCGACGAACGCATGCCGGTGCGCGGAGAGGACGACATCGCGCGCCTCGCGACGAGCTTCAACGCCATGGCCTCGAGCCTGCAACGTCAGATCGGCCAGCTCGAGGACCTGTCGCACCTGCAGCAACGCTTCACCTCCGACGTCTCGCACGAACTGCGCACACCGCTGACGACGATCCGCATGGCCGCCGACATGATCCACGACTCACGCGGCGACTTCGCGGCGCACGTCGCGCGTTCTTCCGAACTGCTGTCGAAGGAGCTCGACCGCTTCGAGTCGCTGCTCGCGGACCTGCTGGAGATCAGCCGATTCGACGCCGGCGGCGCCGTGCTGAGCCGCACACCGACGTCGATGCGCCAGCTGTGCGCCGAGGTGAACGACATGCACGCGCAGCTCGCCGACAAGCTCGGCTGCCGCCTCGTGCTCGACGCGCCGAACGACGTCACGATCGACGTCACGATCGACGTCGACCGCCGCCGCGTCGAGCGCATCCTGCGCAACCTCGTCGCCAACGCCATCGAGCACGGCCAGGGCCAGCCCGTCGTCGTGACGTTGCGCGCCAACTCGACTGCCGTCAGCGTCAGCGTCCGCGACTACGGCATCGGACTCAAGGAGGGCGAGGCGGACAAGGTCTTCGACCGGTTCTGGCGCGCCGACCCCGCCCGCGCCCGCACGACGGGCGGCACGGGCCTCGGATTGTCGATCTCTCTCGAGGACGCCCGCCTGCACGACGGTTTTCTCGAGGCGTGGGGCGCACCCGGCGAGGGCTCCTGCTTCCGGTTGACGCTGCCGCGCGTGCAGGGCGTCGCCATCGCCGCGAGTCCGGGCCCGCTGCAGCCCGGCCTCACCGCGAGGACGAAACAGATCTCGAGCGGCACGATGCGCACCTCCGACGGCGGGGCACGCCTGGCGTCGGGCTACCCGGTCGCGATCGATGCGAAGAAGCGCTCGAACTCACTGCCCCAGGTCATCGACGGTGAGGGCGCCGTCGACGCCGGCGAGGCCCCACGATGAGCCCACGACGCAGGCTGCCGCGCGCCTTGGTGGCCGTGGCCGCCGCGGCGAGCGTGTTCGCGACCGCCGGGTGCGTCGGGTTGCCCTCGACGTCGAGCGTCGCGCCGGGCAAGGCCGTCGACGCGAAGGACGACAGCGAACCGCTCGCCGTCGAGCCGCTGACGGCGTCGGCCTACGACGATCCGCGCCAGATCGCGACTGGTTTCCTACGCGCCCAGATGTCCGCGCACGACGACTACCAGGCTGCCCGCACCTTCCTCACCGGCGACGCGAGCCGTCGCTGGAAACCGGGCAGCGCCGTCACGGTCTTCGCGGGCGACAGCGACATCACGGCCACCCGCCCCGACACGACGACGGTGCGTCTCAGCGTCCCCGTCGTCGCGACGATCGACGCCGATGGCCACCTCGTGCGCCAACCGTCGACGACCCGCCGCGACCTGCGCTTCACGGTGGGTTCCACGGCCGGGGGATGGCGCCTCAGCCAGGTGCCCGACGGGCTGGGCGTGTGGATCAGCAGCACGGACGTCGCGCGCCTGTTCAGCCGCGTCAACGTGTACTACCCGGCCGCCTACGGACGCTCGCTCGTACCCGACCCGCGCCTGCTGCCGCGCCAGGGTCTCGCGACGGCGCTCGCGCGCGCGGCGCTCTCCGCCCCACCGCAGTGGCTGCGCCCCGCCATCGCGACGAGCCTGCCGACGGGGACGGCGCTCGCCGTCGACGCCGTGCCCGTGCGCGACGGCGAGGCGGACGTCGCGCTCTCCAGCCGCGCGAGCGCTGCCGACAACCCCGCGCGCGCCGCGCTGTGGGCGTCGGTGACGGCGACCGTCATGCAGGCGCCGGAGGTGCGCTCGGTCTCAGTGCGCGTCGGCGGGGCGCGCCTGGAGACCGACAACCTGCCTGCGCAGGTGAGCGACCCGAGCCAGGTCGGCTACTCGATCACCGCCGACAGCCTCGACGAGGTCATCTCCCGCAGTGGCGCCTACCTCGCCTGGACGCACGCCCAGGCGAACGACTCCGTCTCGGGCACCGACGCCCGCGCGGCGCAGGGACGCCCCGTGCTGCCCGCGGTGCCGGCCGACTGGTCGTTGCTCGCCGCCGGCCAGGGCGGGCGGCAGATCGCGGCGATCTCGAAGGACCGCACGTCGGTACGACGTTGGCTCAACGGCACCGACGTCACCGTCCCCGATCTCGGAAACCAGCTCGTGCGTCCCGCGTTCGACAGCTCCGGATGGTTGTGGGTGGCAGGCCGCACGTCGTCGGCATCACCGTCGTCGCAGGCGTCCAGGTCGAAGAGGACAGGCGACACCTCGAGCGCCGCGCTGTGGGCGCTCGACACGACGTCGACCTCGCCGACGCGAACACCGACAGCCCTCGACGTCCCGTGGCTCGGCGCGTCCTCCGTCACGTCGCTCAGCGTGTCGCCCGAGGGCTCCCGCGTCGCTCTCACCATCCGTGACCGCGACGACGCCCGCGCCGTCGTCGCAGCCGTCGAACGCGACGAGCGCGGTCGACCTGTCTCCCTCGGCCCGGCGCACGACATCGCGCCGGGCGTGCACGACGTCAAGGACGTCGTGTGGGCGGACGGAACGTCACTTGCCGTCCTCGGCACGAGCGACGGTCTCCTGCAACCGACCCTCGTGCCGCTCGACGACGCCCCGGTGCCCCTCGGCGGCGTCACGGGCGCGAGCAGCCTCGTGTCTACTCTCGACGGGCGAAGCGGCCTGTTCGTGCGAACCGACGCGAACACCGTCTTCACGCGCCAGGGCTCCTCGTGGAGCAGTTTCCTCACCCGGGGCGACCTCATCGCCCCGCGATCCTGACACCCGTCTCCGCTTGGGACGCCGTCGTTCGGCGCGCGCCGAACGTGCTCGTCGCTCTGGATGAGGTGGTCGAAAGCGCGCCGGACAGCGTGGGCCGAGACTCCGTCGTCCACAACCGGTGACGGCTGTGGCCCGGGGGAGCGCTGCGGCGCACCCTCGTCCACAGGGGCGAGCGCGTGTCGGTGGTGACGTCGTCGCGCGGGCGGCATCATCGCGGGTGTGCCCCGCCAGTCTCGCGACGTCGGCGCCCGGCTCACGCCGCCGGTCGCGTGGGTGAGGGGCGCGCTGCGTGACGTCGTCGATCTGGCGTGGCCGTCGAACTGTCTCGGCTGCGGCGCATGGGGCCCGAGCTGGTGCGCGACGTGCGACGCCGGTCTGTGCCGTGAAGCGTTCACGGTGCGAGCCCATCACGCCCCCGAACTCGACGTCGCCGTCGCTGCGGCGTTCGACGGGCCGTTGCGCGAGGCCATCACGGCGTTCAAGGATCGTGGACGCAGCGACGGCCTCGACGTCCTCGTGCGCCTCGCGCGCCGCTCGCTCGCTCGCGCACTCACCGACGCCACACTCGAAGATGCCGCGCTGGGCGCGCGGCCATCGGCCGGCGCCGGGCCACTCGTCCTCGTGCCCATTCCGTCCCGGGCCGCGGCCTACCGTGAGCGGGGACGCTTTCCGTTGGGCGAACTGTGCGACGCCGTGTGTCGGGGCACCAGCCTCGTCAGCGGACGGAGCCTGCTGCGGCACCGCGATCGGGGCGTCGCGGATCAGGCGCGGCTGACTCTCGCCGAGCGACGCCGCAACGTCGAAGGGGCCTTCAGGATCGAGCCGCGGACGGCGGAGCGTCTCGTTCGCGCCGGCGCGCGCGTCGTCCTGTTCGACGACGTCGTGACGAGCGGCGCGACGCTCGCCGCGGCGCACGCGACGCTGGAACGAGCGGGCGTGCGGGTCGTCGCCGTCGCGGCGCTCGCGGCGACGCCGCACGAGCCGAACGCCCGCTCGGCAGGCTGACCGCGGGACGATCACACCCCGCCGGCGCCCGCAGCGGGGGCGGCCGGAATCGACCGTTCCCGAACCCTTCCCCGGGCGTCGATGGGGGGTTAGGTTGGAGGACATCGAACAAGCATCCCCGCAGGAGGTGGTGGCGCGCACGAAGCGGCTCCCGACGCCTGCAGCCGGGCTGACGGGGCCGATTTCTCACCGAAGTTTCTCTCGATCCGAGGAGTCGATTTCCATGGAGATCACCGTGACCGGCCGACACGTCGAGGTTCCTGCCCGCCTCGCGCGACACGTCGAGGACAAGCTGGCCAAGGTTCCGCAGCTCGACCCGCGCGTCATGCGCTGCGACGTCGTCATCACGCACGAGCCGAACCCGCGCCGCGCCAAGGAGGCCTACCGCGTCGAGGTGACGTGCCGCTCGAAGCGGTCCGTCGTGCGCGCGGAGGCGTCGGCGGACGAGGAGTACGCGGCCCTCGACCTCGTCATGGGAAAGCTCGGTGAGCGATTGCGCCGCCAGCACGACCGTCGTCGTATCCAGCGCGGCCAGCACCGCACGATGTCCGTCGCGGAGGCGACGGCGGATCTGCCGGTGCTCGAGATCATGCCCGACACGCGCGACGACGCGCCGGAGGCCGCCCAGCTCGGTGAGGATCCGGACTGCCCGGTGCAGCTGCGCGAGAAGGTGCACGCGAGCGCGCCCATGGACGTCGACGAGGCCCTGCGCGAGATGGAACTCGTCGGCCACGACTTCTACCTCTACCAGGACAAGAGCAGCGGTCGTCCGAGCCTCGTCTACCGCCGCCGTGGGTGGAGCTATGGAGTGATCCACCTCGACCTCGTCGACGAAGCACCGGACACGCTGGAGGAGACAGCCTGAGCAGCGCGCCCGATGACGCCGGGCTGCGGGTGCGTCACGGACCGCCCGCCGCCCGGCGAACGCGCCCTGACGCCTCCATGGGGTCGGGTTCGTGCACGCGAGCGCTCTCGTCCAACAGGCTCGAACGATGAACGTCGCCGGCGCGCCGCGCGACCTTCTCAGGGGTCGCCGACCTGATGCCGGCGTCATCACCGGCGGCCAGGTGCCGTGGCGGTGGTGTGCGCCGCGCAGCGCCGCGGAGCTGCTCGCGCAGCTCGAACACGCCACCCCCGAGCACCTGCTCGTCGTCACCGATGACGACGACATCCTCGCCACCGCCATCCGCTGCGGTGTTCACGGTGTGCTCGCCGAGGTGCCCACGCCACTCGACGAAGCGGCGCTCGCCCGGATGTTGCGTGCCGACGAGCCGTACGTGGCACCCGAGCGAGCGGCTCAGGTGTGGGCGGTGGCATGCGCCCTCGCCCGGGCGCCCCACCCGACGTATGCCCTGTCCGCGCGCGAACGCGAGGTGCTCGACCTTGTGGCTCGTGGCCGCTCGAACCGCAGCATCGCCGCGACGCTCTTCCTGTCGGAGAACACCGTGCGCAACCACCTTGCCCGGATCTATCGCACGCTCGGGGTGTCCTCGCGCGCCGAGGCGCGCGCGCTGCTGCGTCAGGCGCCGGGGGAACAGGCAACCGCAGACGCACCCGACCCAGCGGACTCTGACGGGGCGGCGCCGCCGCTCACCCATTACTCTTAGGGGAACTGTGCCCGCGCGTCGGGCGCCACCTCGCGTGAGGGCCCGTGAGAACGGCCCGTCGCCCGAGGTGATCGATCAACGATTTACGGAGTCTCGCGTGCCCAAAATTGTCGAACGTGTTCTGCGCGCCGGCGAAGGACGAACGCTCAAGAAGCTCGAGGCGATCGCCGCTCAGGTGAACATCGTCGAAGAGGATTTCGAAAAGCTCACCGACGCCGAACTGCGGGAGGAGACCGACCGGTTCCGCAAGCGACTCGCGGACGGGCAGAGCCTTGATCAGATCCTGCCCGAGGCGTTCGCCGCCGTGCGCGAGGCGAGCAAGCGCACGATCGGCAAGCGTCACTTCGACGTGCAGATCATGGGTGGTGCCGCGCTGCACATGGGCAACGTCGCCGAGATGCGCACCGGTGAGGGCAAGACGCTCGTCGCGACACTGCCGAGCTACCTCAACGCGATCGAAGGCAAGGGCGTCCACGTCGTCACCGTCAACGACTACCTCGCCGAGTACCAGTCCGAGCTCATGGGCCGCGTGCACCGCGCGCTCGGGCTCGAGACGGGCTGCATCCTGTCGTCGATGACGCCGGCGCAGCGCCGAGACGAGTACAACAAGGACATCACGTACGGCACGAACAACGAGTTCGGCTTCGACTACCTGCGCGACAACATGGCCTGGTCGACGGACGAGCTCGTGCAGCGCGGCCACAACTTCGCCATCGTCGACGAGGTCGACTCGATCCTCATCGACGAGGCCCGCACGCCGCTCATCATCTCCGGCCCTGCCGACGCGGCGACGAAGTGGTACGTCGAGTTCGCCTCGATCGTCGAGCACCTGACGCGCGCGGAGAAGGGCAAGGACGGCAAGATCACGAAGCCGGGCGACTACGAGATCGACGAGAAGAAGAAGACCGTCGGCCTGCTCGAGCCGGGCATCGAGAAGGTCGAGGACCTGCTCGGCATCGAAAACCTCTACGAGGCGCAGAACTCGCCGCTCATCGGCTACCTCAACAACGCCATCAAGGCGAAGGAACTGTTCAAGCGCGACAAGGACTACGTCGCGATGAACGGCGAGATCCTCATCGTCGACGAGCACACCGGCCGCATGCTCGCCGGACGTCGCTACAACGAGGGTGTGCACCAGGCGATCGAGGCCAAGGAAGGCGTCGAGATCCAGAACGAGAACCAGACGCTCGCGACGGTGACGCTGCAGAACTACTTCCGCATGTACGACAAGCTGTCGGGCATGACGGGTACGGCCCAGACCGAGGCCGCCGAGCTGTACCAGATCTACAAGTTGGGCGTCGTCACGATCCCGACGAACAACCCGCCGCAGCGCGTCGACCAGCCCGACCGCATCTACCGCACCGAGGACGCGAAGTTCCGTGCCGTCACCGACGACATCGCCGAGCGTCACCGCAAGGGCCAGCCAGTCCTCGTCGGTACGACGAGCGTCGAGAAGTCGGAGCGCCTGTCGGAGCTGCTGCGCAAGAAGGGCGTCGCGCACGAGGTGCTCAATGCGAAGCACCACGAGCGTGAGGCCGCCATCGTCGCGCAGGCCGGGCGCAAGGGCGGCGTCACCGTGGCGACCAACATGGCCGGTCGAGGCACCGACATCATGCTCGGTGGCAACCCCGAGTTCATGGCCGTCGCCGCGCTCAAGCAGCGGGGCCTCGACCCGGAGGAGACGCCCGAGGAGTACGAGGCGAGCTGGGACGAGGCCCTCGCGAAGGCGGAGGCCGCGGTCAAGGCCGAGCACGACGAGGTGAAGGAACTCGGCGGCCTGTACGTCCTCGGCACCGAGCGTCACGAGTCGCGCCGCATCGACAACCAGCTCCGCGGACGCTCCGGTCGCCAGGGCGACCCCGGTGAGTCGCGTTTCTACCTGTCGCTGCAGGACGACCTCATGCGCCTGTTCAACGCGGCGCTCGTCGACCGGTTCATGTCGGGCTCCGGCATGGACGACGACCAGCCGATCGAGAACAAGATCGTCTCCCGCTCGATCCAGTCCGCCCAGGGCCAGGTCGAGGGCCAGAACTTCGAGATCCGCAAGAACGTCCTCAAGTACGACGACGTGCTCAACCGTCAGCGTGAGACGATCTACGCCGAACGCAAGCGTGTGCTCGAGGGTGACATCGACGGCCAGATGCGCCACTTCATCAACGACACGATCGACACGTACGTCGCGACGGCGACCGCGGACGGTTTCTCCGAGCACTGGGATCTCGAGCGACTCTGGGGCGCCCTCGAGGAGCTCTACCCGATCACGATCGGTCTCGAGGAGCTCGAGGCGGAGCTCGGCGGGCGCGCCGGCATCACGCCGGAGATCCTCGGCGAGGAACTGCGCTCCGATGCGCAGCACGCGTTCGACGACCGCGTCGCCTTCCTCGGTTCGAGCGTTGCGCGCGAGGTCGAACGACGCGTGGTGCTCACCGTCCTCGACCGCCAGTGGCGCGAGCACCTGTACGAGATGGACTACCTCAAGGAGGGCATCCACCTGCGGCAGATGGCTCAGCGCGACCCGCTCGTCGAGTACCAGCGCGAGGGCTTCCAGATGTTCGAGGCGATGACGGAGTCGATCAAGGAGGAGTCCACGCAGCTGTTCTTCCACGTCGACGTCGACCCCGCCGAGGTCGAGGCATCCACGCCCGCACCCAAGCAGGAGCAGCTGCACTTCACGGCGCCCAACGAGGAGGGCCTCGCTGAGGATCACGTCGTCGCCAAGGACGGGCACGTCATGGACGACGAGGAGCAGATGTCGCGCGAACAGCGTCGCTCCGCAGCGCGCAGCCGCAAGAGCAAGGGCGGCAAGAAGCGCAAGCGCTGAGGCGCGGACACGCTCAGATCAGCTCGAGGACGGTGACCTGCCAGCGCCCGTCGACCCCGTTGAGGCGCAGGGCGATCGGCGTCGCACGGCCGTTGACGCGGGCGACGACGGCCGCTTCGACGACGCCGTCGCACGGCTGGCACACCTGAACGCGCCGCACGCCCGTCGGTCCGGGCGCGGCACCGCGACGCAGTGTCGTGCGGTGGCGTCGCTGGATGCGGGCCAGCACGTCCGGGCTCGTGTGCGGCGTGAGCTGCGTCGGTGAGCGACGCCCCGCCAGAGCCTCGACGAGCGCCAGGGCGAAGCGCTGCGTCCACACCCGTGCGTCCGGCAACGCGGACGTCGCCGTGTGCTGCGGGCCGAAGATCTCGTCGTGCTCGCCGCGGTGCGGCAGGCGCTCGCGGCTGACGTCGACCGCGAGGCGCGCGCTGATGGCCGGCACGTCGGCGACGCGCAGCGAGCCGTCGAGCAACCCGCCGATCTCGTGCAGATCGAGTTCACGCGGCATTTCGTGGGCCGCGCGCGGGGGTGCGACGCTCGCTCGTTCGAGGGTGAGGGTGGTCATCGGTGGGCTCCGAACGCTGAGGTGGTCGAGACGAAGGACGCAGGAAGGGTGAGCTGCTGGCCGACCTCGATCGTGTCCGGATCGAGCCGCAGCAGCGGGTTGGCCTCGAGCCAGCCCGGCAGGGACGCCGCGACGTCTTCCGCCGGTGCGCCCGGGGCGAGGTAGGACGCCGCGATGCTCCACAGCGTGTCGCCGCGCACGACGACGTGCGTCCTGTGTTCCGCGGCCGTGCCTGAACCGCGCGGCGTGCCCAGCACGATGGCGGACAGCTCGTTCGAGGTACTGAACGGATCCGGCGTCCAGCCGGGACGCGGCACCGCTGGCTGGGGCGTGTCGGACGTGGCCGAGTCGGATGTGCGTGCCTCGGACGGGGCCGACACGGACGCTGGGGAACCGAACGCGGGGGAGTCGAGGTCAGGGGCGTCGAGGTCGGGGTTTTCGAAGTCCGGGGCGTCGACGTCGGGGGCCTCGCGGTCGGGCCAGTGCGAGCTGGTTGTGCCAGACGCAGGTGCCGCGCCCGAGGGAGTGGCGGCCGCTGGCGAGACCGCCCCGGAAGGGGCCGCTGCGTCGGTGACAGAGGCCGAGGCGGGCGGCATCACCTCGGCCGAGACGGAGAACGACGGGCGCGGCGCGGGTTCGGCGGCCCCGGCCGACTGCGCGCCGACGGTGATGAGTGCCGCGACGGCGAGGAACAGACTCGCCGTGCGGGTTCTCGACCCCGTCGCGTCCGCCGTTACCGGTGCAGAGCGCGCCACGACAGAGCGCGAATCGCAGACCTGAACTCGGACGAGCGCCGATCGGCCACACTCGAGGTCGCCCGCCACGAGCAGCCGTGCCTCGCACCGCAGGTCGAGGGCAGAGCGAAGACTGAGCCACGCCAGGCGGGCCAGCGCGAGCGTGAGGACGGCGCCCGCGGCGACGCCGATGACGTCCTCGCTCGTCGCGCCGGGCCCGGGCAGCGCCCGTCGGGTCGTGACGGCGACGGCCACGGCTGCTGTCGCGAGCAGCGGTGCGCTGAGGCCCGCCAGGATGCCGGCGCTCCTCAGCTGCTGCGGCGTGACAGGTGTGTTCGAGGGGTTCGACGTGCTCGCCCTGGTCGTCGTGATCATCGCGTTCCGCCTTCGTCGTCGCGTCATGCGCCTCGGCGCGACTCGTGTCGCCGCCGATCAACATCCATGACGAACGATGACGTTCAGTGACGTGTGATGTCGATGAATGCAATGTAACGACACATCGTGTCGAGTGGGGGCGTGGAAGATGAAAAACTTTTTTCGCCCGTCCGAGCTCCTCGCTGCTCTAGCGTCGAGCCATGCGAATGGAGCGATTGCTGGCCGACCTCGAGGCTGCCCAGGAGGCACAGGAACGTGCCGAGGCGCGGGCAGAGGTCGCTGAGAGCGTGCGCGTCGAGCACGCCGGCGTCACGCTGGTCGACCGGCTGCGTGCCGGGATCGGCAGTGTCGTCGCACTGAGCGTCGGCACCGAGACTCTGCGCGGGCACCTCCTCGACGTGGGGGAGGGCTGGCTCGCTCTCGATCGTGACGGCGTGCATGCGGTGCACGGTGTCGACGACCTCGTGCGTGCCGGGCTCCGTCTCGTGCCCGTCAGTGCGATCGCCTGCGTCAGCGGGCTGGGGCGCCCCCACGTCGCGGCCGACGGTTCGTCGATCGGACGCGGATGGAGCAGCGTGCTGCGTGCCATGGCGCGTTCACGTGCCCCTCTCGCCTGGCATCGCCTCGGCGGGCACACGATCGTCGGGACGATCGACGCGGTGAGCGCCGATCACGTCGTCCTCACCCCGGCGCGCGGCGCGGCGAGTCTCGTGCTCCCGCTCGCCCATCTCGCGTGGATCGACGTCAACGCCAGCGGACGCTGAGCCGCTGCCGCGGACTGAGTTCACACCTCACGCCGGCCCCCCGAGCAGGTGATCAGGCGCGCGTGGACGAACGTCGAGCCCTCAGAAGTCCTCGCCCATTCCGCCGGCGGCGACGGCGGATCGCGTTGCGGCGTAGGCGCGTTCGATGTAGCGCTCCACCTCGGCTGCCTCGACGCGCCACTGGTTGTTGATCTTGATCGCCGGCAGCTCACCCGACTTGACGAGTCCGTAGACCTGCCGCGCCGAGACGTTGAGGGTCTCCGCCACGTCGGCGATCTGGACGAAGCGCTGCGCCATGGGGTGCCTTTCGACGGGTGCGGAGATTCTTACCAAAACCTGACGATCATTCTAGGCGTCGGGCCCGCTCGCCCGCGTGACGATGGATCTCGGCTGTGGACGAACGAGGAGGAACATCGTGGGTGAGCGTGGGGTACGCAGGTTGAAGGACGTCTCGCCGGGGGCGCAGGCGGCGCGGCGGTTCGTGCCGACCGGCATGAAGGACGTGCGCTGGGTCGTAGGCATCGTGCTGCTCGCCCTCGGCGTGCTCGGCACGTTGCGTGTCATCGGCTCGTTCGACGATTCGGTGCAGGTGTGGAGTGCGAAGAGCGCCCTCGTGCCTGGTCAGCGCCTCACCTCGTCCGACCTCGTGCCGACGAGGGTTCGTCTCGACGATCGCGGCGGGCAGTACCTGTCGAGCGCGACCCAGCCGGGCGGCGTCGTCCAGCGCGCCGTCGGGGCCGGGGAGCTCGTGCCGAAGAACGCCGTCGGGGACGCCTCCGGTGTGACGGTTCGCGCCCTGTCGGTCAACGTCGAGCGCGGGCAGGCCGACGTCATCCGCTCCGGCGGGGACGTCGAGGTCTGGGTTTCGGACAAGAAGGAGGGCGCCGGCTCGACCGGCTTCGACAAGCCGCACCAGAGCGTCGAGCGGGCCCTGGTGTCGCACGTCGGTTCGCGCAGCGGCGGTGTCGTCGCCGTCGCCGACGGCTCGCCCGTCGAGATCCTCGTCCCGCGCGAGTCGTTGCCGGCAATGATCGATGCCGTCAACTCGGGCGCGCGCATCACGCTGGTGCCGCTCGACTCGGCGGCCCGCTCGTGACGACGATGACGGTGTGCACCGTCGCGACCGCGATCTCGGCGCGTCTCGAGGCGCGGTTCGCCGAGGAGCTCGCCTCCGTCGAGGACGCGACCCTCGTGCGGCGCTGCGCCGATGTCACCGAACTACTCAGCGCCGCCGAGTCGGGCGCCGTCACCGTCGCCGCGATCAGCCCTGATTTCCCGGGCATGAACGGCAGCGTCGTCGCGGAACTGACCGTGCGGGGTGCGTCGGTGCTCGGTGTCGTCTCAGCCACATCCGCTCTGGACGCTCGCCAGTGCGAGGCGTGGTCCCTGCGACGGACCCACGTCGTCGGATCGGGCGAGCTGGAGCAGGCCTTCGAGACCCTCGCGCACACCGGCCCCGCCGAGCACGAGCTCTCGGCCGCCGCAGAACAGGCCGAGACGAGCCTGGCCACCGACGGGCCCGATGACGGCGCAGCGGCCGCGTCATCGCCGACGAGCACCACCGTCGTCGTGTGGGGCCCGCCCGGCGCTCCGGGGCGCACGACGTGCGCCACCCATCTCGCGCAGGCCCTGAGCGAGAGCGGGCCGACGCTGCTCGTCGACGCCGACACAGTCGCGCCGTCCTGCTCGGCGCATCTCGGGCTGCTCGACGAGGCACCCGGCGTGCTCGCGGCCGCGCGTCTCGTCGATGCGGGCACCCTCAACCTGCACCAGTTACGTTCCATCGCCGCGCACGTCACGCCCGGCTTCGACGTGCTCACCGGCATAGGGCATTCCGGGCGCTGGCACGAGCTGACCCGATTTCACCTCGGCCGCGTCCTCGATCTCGCCGCCCAGCACTACCGCTGGGTCGTCATCGACGTGGCGGCCGAGGTCGAGGCCGACGAGAGCCTGCTGTTCGACACCGTCGCTCCCTCCCGGGTCGGGGTCTCGAGTGAGGCGTTCGCGCGCGCCGACCACGTCGTCGCGCTCGCCGGCTGCGACCCTGTCTCGCTGCAACGGTTCGTGCAACACGCGCCGGCGATCATCGACCTGCACGACGACGTCCGCGTCGTCGTGTCGAAGGCCCGCGAACGAGCGGTCGGCGGGAGCGCCTCGTCGGTCGTCGCGGACGCGTTGGAACGCTTCCTCGGTGTGCGACCCGTGGCGGTGCTGCCCGACGTGCGCGATGCGCTGGACGCCGCGGTGCTGCGCGGAACCCTGCTCGAGGGCGCTGATGGCGCACCGTACCTCGCCGCCGTGCGCGATCTCGCGAGCGAGCTGGGCGCCGACGTGGCACCGCATGCGACGCGTCGTCGTCGCGCATGGCGGCGCCGCTAGGCTCGAGGCGTCGCCCCACCGCTCGAAAGGCTTTCCGATGACTCGCCTGTACTGCCCCGTGACCGCTGACGGTGTCGCGGCGCTCGCCACCTCGGCTCTGACGGTGGAGGCGGCGTTCGCCGTCACCGACGACGTGCGCGCGCTCGCCCCGCACGGCGACGAGGAACTGCACGAGCACATCGCGACGCAACTCGCAGCCGCAGGCTGTGCCGGGCGCCGCGTCGTCGTCGTGGTCGTCGACGTGCCGGACGCTCGAGTGAGGCCCGCGGCCTCCACCGGTGGCGGCGCACTCCCCGGCCGCGTCGTCGTGGACGGCGACGTGACGCTGCGCGATGTCGCGTGCTTCCTCGTCGGCGACGAGGGTGAGCAGGTGAGCGACGACGCCGACCTCGAACTCAGTTGGTACGACGCGAGCGAGATCGACGCGGTACGCGCACTGCTCTGAGCGGCCCCCGGCGGAGCGTGCCCGCGCTCAGCGCAGGGCCCGCGTGTCACCGCAGCGATCGAGGCAGCGCACGAGCGCTCGTTCGGTGCGGGCCGCCGCGTCGGCGGCCGCCTCACGAGAGCAGCCGGGCCGTGCGAGCGCGGCAGCCACCCGCGCGTAGCCGTGGGCGTAGGTGGAGACGACGCGCGCGAGGCGCCCCACCGCGTCCGCGCAGGGCAGCGCTGCCGTGGACGCGAGCTGTGGGTGCGTGCTCACGAGGTCGCGGATCGAGCGTTCGACGTCGAGCAGATCGTCACGGCTCGTGGTCAAGGAGCGGCCGCTGCCGGGCAGCGTGCCCTCCTCGACGGCGCGCCGCAACGTCACCCCCGCGCGACGCGTCGTCGCCCCGGCGATATGAGGCAGCTCGGGCGCGCGGAACGGTGGCAGGGGAGCGGTGGCCAGCAGCGCCGTCGCGGTGTCGCTCAACTGATCGCTCAACGCCTCGACGACGAGATCGAAGCGTTCACCGCTGCACACCGCCGCAGGCTCGAACGTGACGTCGAGCAGTCGCAGCGCAGCCCGGGTGAGCTGCGGGGCGACGTCCGTGGGTGCGGCGGTGAGTGATTCCATGAACCCCACCGTAGGCGCCGGCACCGACAACGTGCCGAGCCCGAGCCCCCAGCTTGTGGACGACGACGCGAGGCGTCCTGGCGCGTCGGTGAAGTCTGCGACACCGAAGGCCGTCGACGTCGCCGAAGGCCGTCGACGTCGCCGGGGCGCGTTAGAGTCGACGGCAGCGGTACAGCGTCGTACCGCCCGTCGCTCTGCCAGGAGAGGTCATGTCTGCCGAGGCTCCAACGCCTGCTCTGTCCGACGTCGAGGCCCGCACCGGGGTCGCGCTCGAGATCGTCCAGGGGGTGTTGGGCGACATCCCTCCGGCCGAGCTGGCCGGCAAGTCGCTCGACCACCTGGCCTGGGTGGTCGAGGGCCAGATGCAGGCCGCGCAGCGCCGCGCCGGTGCGCACTCGATCGTCGAGGTCGAGGGGGATCTGCCCGCCTCCCTCATCGACGACGCCGTCGAGCACGGGGGCGTCAACCGTCTCACTGCGGGCGCCGTCATCCGCGTCGTCACGGACGACATGCCGTTCGTCGTCGATTCGATCGTCGCCGCCGTCACCTCGCGTGGCGCCGGCATCGGCGACCTGCTGCACCCGCAGATGGCGGTGCGGCGCGACGCCTCGGGGCAGCTGTGCTTCGCGCGCCGCAGCGGTAAGCGTCCCGGCGCGGTGCGCCTGCCCGGCCAGACCGACACGGTGCCGGAGGGCCAGCGCGAGAGCGAGGAGTCGTGGGTCTACCTGCACATCTCGCCGCTGGGCGACTTCACGGGCGCCGACGAGATCGAGCGCACGATCAGCGACGTCATCGACGACGTGCGCGCCGCCGCGAACGACTGGCAGCGCATGCGCGACCAGGCGCTCGCCATCGTCGACGACCTCGGAGCCAACCCGCCCGTGTCGGTGCCGGAGTTCGCGACGGCCGACGTGCGCCGCTTCCTCACCTGGCTCTCCGAGGACAACTTCACCTTCCTCGGCTATCGCGAGTACGCCCTCGACGTCGTCGACGGCGAGGACGTGCTGCGTCCCGTCGACGGCAGCGCCCTCGGCATCCTGCGCTCGGCCTCCGACGCGCCGCGCGGGTTCGAGCGGATGACGCCGCAGAGTCGCGCCGCGGCGCGTTCGCCGCAGCTGCTCACGCTGACGAAGGCCAACTCGCGTTCGCGCGTGCATCGTGACGCCTACCTCGACTACGTCGGCGTGAAGACATTCGACGAGGCGGGCAACGTCACCGGCGAGCGTCGCTTCCTCGGCCTGCACACCGCCCGCACCTACGCGGCGTCGCCGTCGAGCATCCCGATCGTCGCCGAGCGCGTCGCCAAGGTGATCCGCCGGGCGGGCTACTCGCCCGACTCGCACTCGGGCCGCGACCTGCTCCACGTGCTCGAGAGCTACCCGCGCGACGAGCTGTTCCAGACCTCCTCGGAGCGCCTCTACGAGATCGCCACGGAGGTCGTGCGCCTGCAGGCGCGCCGTCACGTCGGCGTCTTCCTGCGCAATGACGACTACGGCCGCTTCGTCGCCGTCCTCGTCTACCTGCCGCGCGATCGCTACAACACCCGCGTGCGCGAGGCCATTGCACAGCACCTCGCCCAGGCGTACGGCTCGGAGACGGTCGACTACACCGCCCGCGTCACCTCCGAGGCGCTCGCACGCATCTACTACACGGTGCGCCTGCCGCGTGGGACGGCGATCCCGGACGTCAGTGCGGACGACATCCGCGCCGCCGTCCTCGAGGTGACGCGCACGTGGAGCGAGCGCGTCACGCAGGCCGCGCACGCGGAGGAGGGGCTCGCGGACGTCGATGCCCGCCAGCTCGTCTCGACCTTCGCAGACGGGTTCCCGGCCGGTTACTCCGACGACTTCACCCCCCGTCAGGCCGTCGCCGACATGCGCCGGCTCGAACGCCTCGGTGACGACGACGCGGCGCTCACGCTGTACGGCACCGACAAGGTCGACTCGCGCGAGCGACGCCTCAAGATCTTCCGCAACGAGCCGCTCATGCTCACCGAGGTATTCCCGATCTTCACGAACCTCGGCGTGCAGGTCTCGGACGAGCGTCCGTACACGCTGACGCGCGCCGACGGCTCCACCTGCCACGTCTACGACTTCGGCCTCGTCGCCGACCGCACGGCGATGTGGGGCAACACGCCGCAGGAGAGCGCGCGTCGGCGCACGAACGTCATGGAGACGGTGCTCGCCGCCTGGCGCGGGCAGGCCGAGAACGACGCGCTCAACCAGCTCGTCCTCGCGGCCGGGTTGTCGTGGCGTCAGATCAACCATCTGCGGGCGCTCGCGCGCTACATGCGTCAGATCGGGTTCTCGCTCAGCTACGAGTACGTCGTCGCGGCGCTGCTCGCGAACACGGATCTGACGTCGCTGCTCGTGCGCCTGTTCGAGGCGCGCTTCGACCCCTCCCTCGACGCCGACGAGCGAGAGGCGCAGACGCAGGCCGTCCGCCAGCGCTTCGCCGACGGTCTCGCGGATGTCACGAGCCTCGACCACGACCGCATCCTGCGCACACTCGAGGGCGTCATCATGGCGATCGTGCGCACGAACGCGTACACGCCGAAGTTGCTCTCCGGTGAGTGTGCGGAGCTCGTGTTCAAGATCCGCTGCGCCGACGTTCCCGGCATCCCCGCGCCCGTGCCGATGTTCGAGATCTGGGTCTACGGCCCGAAGGTCGAGGGTGTGCACCTGCGCTTCGGGCTCGTCGCGCGCGGCGGGCTGCGCTGGAGCGACCGTTTCGAGGACTTCCGCACCGAGATCCTCGGCCTCGTCAAGGCGCAGATGGTCAAGAATGCCGTCATCGTGCCGACCGGGTCGAAGGGCGGTTTCGTCGCGAAGCAGCTACCCGACCCGGCGGATCGCGAGGCATGGCTCGCCGCGGGCGTCGAGGCCTACGAGGCCTTCATCGGCGGTCTGCTCAGCGTCACCGACAACCGTGACGGCGACACGATCATCGCGCCGCAGGACGTCGTGCGCCACGACGACGACGACCCCTACCTCGTCGTCGCCGCCGACAAGGGCACCGCGACGTTCTCCGACAAGGCCAACGCCGTAGCTCGTCGCGAGGGCTTCTGGCTCGACGATGCCTTCGCCTCGGGCGGTTCGAACGGCTACGACCACAAGGCGATGGGCATCACCGCCCGCGGCGCGTGGGAGTCGGTCAAGCGCCACTTCCGCGAGCTGGGCCACGACACGCAGAGCGACGACTTCACCGTCGTCGGCGTCGGCGACATGAGTGGTGACGTGTTCGGCAACGGCATGCTGCTGTCGGAGCACATCCGACTCGTGGCCGCCTTCGACCACCGTGACATCTTCATCGACCCCAACCCGGACGCTGCCGCGTCGTATGCCGAGCGGCGCCGCCTGTTCGAGCTGCCGCGCTCGTCGTGGTCGGACTACTCGCGCGACCTCATCTCCGAGGGCGGCGGCGTCTTCTCCCGCTCGGCCAAGCAGATCAAGCTGACACCGCAGATCCGCGAGGCGCTCGGCATCGACGACGGCGTCGAGACGATGACGCCGAACGAACTGATGCGCGCGGTGCTGCTCGCCCCCGTCGACCTGTTCTGGAACGGTGGCATCGGCACGTACATCAAGGCCTCCGACGAGACGAACGCCGAGATCGGCGACCGTGCCAACGACGCCGTGCGCGTCGACGGTCGCGACCTGCGCGTGCGCGTCATCGGTGAGGGCGGCAACCTGGGCGTCAGCCAGCGCGGGCGCATCGAGGCGGCACAGCACGGCGTCAGCGTCAACACCGACGCCATCGACAACTCGGCCGGCGTCGACACGAGCGACCACGAGGTCAACATCAAGATCCTGCTCGCCGACGCCGTGCGCGACGGTGCGCTCGCGCTCGAGGAGCGCAACGAGCTGCTCGCCTCGATGACGGACGAGGTCGGCTCGAAGGTGCTGCGTCACAACACGGACCAGAACACGCTGCTCGGCAACGCTCGCGTGCAGGGCCCGCAGATGCTGCACGTGCACCGCCGGCTCATCGCCGACCTCGAGTCGGACGGCTTCCTCGACCGCGAGCTCGAGTTCCTGCCCGACGAGGCCGAGATCGATCGGCGCCTCGAGGCCGGCGAGGGGCTGACGTCGCCGGAGTTCAGCGTGCTGCTCGCGTACTCGAAGCTACGGCTGAAGAACGAGGTCGGCGCGAGCGAGCTCGTCGACGACCCGTGGCTCGTGCGTGAGCTGCTCGGCTACTTCCCCGAGGCGCTGCGCGAGCCGTACGCCACGACGATGGAGAACCACCCGCTGCGGCGCGAGATCATCACGAACTCGCTCGTCAACGGCCTCGTCAACCGCGGCGGCATCACCTTCGTCCACCGCGCGGTCGAGGAGACGGGCGCCCGGGCCGAGGAGATCGTCAAGGCCTTCGTGGTCGCGCGTGAGGTGTTCGACGCGCAGAGCTTCATCGACGACGTCGAGGCGCTCGACCACGTCATCAGCACGCAGGTGCAGTCAAGGCTGCTGCTGCGTCTGCGCCGCCTGCTCGACCGCGCGACGCGCTGGTTCGTCCACCACGAGGTGGAGCACACGCCGATCGAGACGCTCGTCGAGCGCTACCGCGAGCCCGTGCAGCAGCTGTCGCCGAAGGTGCCCGACCTCGTCGTCGGCGTCGGGCGCGAGAAGTTCGAAGCCGAGGTCGACCAGCTCGTCGGCGAGGGCGTCCCGACGGCGCTCGCGCGACGTGCGGCGGCCCTGCTCGACGACTTCGTCCTGCTCGACATCGTCGAGCTCGCGCGTGACCTCGGTGAGGACGTCGAGGACGTCGCCGCGGCGTACTACTACGGCGGCGCCCAGATCGGCCTCGGCCGCATGCTCGACGCCATCGCCGAGCTGCCGCGTGACGACCGCTGGGACGCGCTGGCGCGCGGCGCCGTGCGCGACGACGCGTACGCGGTGCTCGCCGACCTCACACGGGATGTGCTCGCCGAGTCGGAGGCATCGCAGACGACGCAGGAGCGCTGGCAGCAGTGGGCGCAGCGCCACTCGCTCGCCGTCGAGCGTGCCCGCGCCGCCGTGACGGGCGTGCAGAACTCGGCGGCCCGCCTGGCCCCGATGTCGGTGGCGCTGCGCACGATGCGCTCACTGACGCGCGCTGCGGCAGGGGAGCGCGACTGAGCGCGGTGAACGCGACGATGCAGGACGTCCTCGGGTCGGCCTCGTCACTCGACGAGGCCGACCACGAGTGGCTGCACCTGCTCGTCGGCGACTGGCAGCTGCTCGCCGACCTCGCCTTCGGCGACCTCATGATGTGGGTGCGCGGCGACGCCGGGTGGCAGGTCGCGGCGCACGTACGCCCGACGACGGGCGTCAGCCTGTTCGCCGACGACCTCGTCGGCGCCAGGCCGCAGGAACTCGACTCGTCGCAGACACAGGACGATGCCGATCGTGGTGGCGTCGCTGAGGTTGCTGCTCGCGCAGGCACCTCTGTCGAGCGGGGGCTGCGTGAGGGTGAAGCCCGCGCGGACGCCTCCGACGTGAGTGACGGCGTTGAGGACGCCGCCCGTTCGAACGATCTGCAGGTGGGCCTCGATCGCGCTCGCCTCCAGGGTGCGGAGACGCGCGTGGACATCGTGGTCGAAGGCGAGCCGGTCTCACGGCGCCTCGTGCCCGTGCGGCGCGGCGGACGCGTCATCGCGGTTCTCGGGTGCCACATGCGCCTGGGCAACGTGCGTCGCCGCGGCCGCCTGGAGACGCGCTACGTGGCGCTCGCGGAGGCGCTGTTCCGCATGATCGCCGAGGGCACCTTTCCCGACGGCGGCGGCGTCATGGGCGGTCGCGGGGGTGCGCCGCGCGTCGGCGACGGTGTCGTCGAGCTCGACGCCAGCGGTCGCGTCACCTACGCGAGCCCCAACGCGGTCTCGGCGCTCCGCAGGCTCGGGGTGGAGAGCAACATCCCCGGCCTGCGCCTCGCCACCGCGCTCGACGAACGCGGCGTCAAGGCGAGCGACGGGCCGGAGGAGGCCACCGTCGTGCTCGCGGGCCGCGCCCCCTGGCAGGCGGAGTTCCGGCGCGGCTCGGCCGCCGTCATGGTGCGTGCCGTGCCGCTCGTGGCCGGCGGACGCCGCCTCGGCGCGGCGCTGCTGCTGCGCGACATCACCGAGCTGCGCCGTCGCGACCGCGAACTGCTGACGAAGGACGCGACGATCCGCGAGATCCATCACCGCGTCAAGAACAACCTGCAGACGGTGGCCGCGGTGCTGCGCCTGCAGGCGCGCCGGCTGCCCGACGAGGAGGCCCGTCAGGCCCTCGCCGACGCGGGGCGCCGTGTCGGCGTCATCGCCGCGGTTCACGAGTCGCTCAGCGAGGGCTTCGGTGGCACGGTCGACTTCGACGACGTCGCTGCCCGCGGCCTCGCCTCGAGCATCGACGTGGCCCGCCGCTCGGACGCCTCGGTGGCCTCCCACCTCGACGGCTCCTTCGGTGTGCTCTCGAGCGAGGACGCGACGTCCCTCGCGATGGTCCTCGGCGAGCTCGTGCAGAACGCCGTCGAGCACGGCCTCGGGGACGCCGGCGGCAACGTCACCGTACGGGCACGTCGCGACGGCGACCGGCTCGACGTCCACGTGATCGACGACGGCCGCGGCTACGAGCGCGGAGGTGCGCCCGGCGGCGAGCGTGGCGGTACCGGCCCGGACGCGCCGACAGGTGCGTCAGCACGCGTGCGCAGCGGGCTCGGGACGCAGATCGTCACGACGTTCGTCGAGGATCTGCACGGCGAGATCGCCTGGCATCGCCTCGAGGGCGGCGGCACCGACGCGCACTTCAGCGCCCGTCTGCGTCCAGTCCCTGCGTCGAACTGACCTACGTCAGCCGCGCCCCAAGTCCTCGATTCTCAACCATTACCCGGTGTGCGAATCCCGTCCCCATCGGCGATTTTCGTCTACCTTCGCGAATCCCGTCCCCATCGGCGATGTTCGTGCCCATGTGCGATCATCGGTCACAGTCGCTCATCGCCGTGTTCACCCGCCGGCGCGCAGATCCCAGCACCAGCAGCCGGGCCCGGACATGACAGAACTGGCGGTCACACCCAGGGTGTGCCGCCAGTCGTCGACGCGGGGCTCAGGTCAGCTGGCGCGGCGGGCGCGGGCGTTGCGGCGCTTGAGAGCGCGACGCTCGTCTTCCGAGAGGCCGCCCCAGACGCCTGCATCCTGACCGGATTCGAGAGCCCACTTCAGGCAGGTGTCGATCACTTCGCAGCGTCGGCACACAGCCTTGGCGTCTTCGATCTGCTGCAGGGCAGGGCCGGTGTTGCCGATCGGGAAGAAAAGCTCCGGGTCCTCGTCCAGGCACGCAGCGCGATTGCGCCAATCCATGTGGCTTGCTCCTTGATGTCTCCGCTGAAACCGGCGGGGTCGGTTCGAACGCTGCCGGGGTGCCGGCGTGTCCACAGTGCGACGCTGGGACGCGCTGCGGAGGTGTTCCGTTATAGGTTCACACCTGGCGCGGGCGAGCACAAGGGGTTTGCCCGAACTTTTTGTGTGCTTATGTGAGCTTTTGCTCACACGATGTTCGTAAATGTCGCGGCGTAAAGTGGAAGCGTGGACACCACCCGCTCGACGTCATCGATCCCCGCTCCCACCTGGAAGGGCTCGCGCGCCCATTGGCTCGCCGCCGCTACGGGCACGGCGATCTCGGCGGCCGCCATCCTCGTCATGGCCGTCATGTCGGTCGTGAGCGCCGTCACCGGATCGGCCAGCACGACGACGCGCGCCCTCACGGAGGCGGCCATGCTCGTCGTCCTCGGGGGAGCGGTGCTGGCCCTCGTCGTCGGCCTGGTGCGTGCCAAGTCACTGGTCAAGACCCCGACGCTGCTGTGGAACGCCATGCTCGTGCCGATCGGCTTCAGCCTCATGGACGGCGGTGCCGCCGCACTCGGCATCGCGACCGTCATCGTTGCTGTGGCGACGTTCGTCGTCGCGCTGCCGCTACCGCGTTACGACGCGGACGTCGAGGACGGCGCGGCGCTCTGAGAGCCGGCGGGTGACGTCGAGGGACTCGCCGAGCCGCCGGACGTCGCAGAACTCGTCGCGCTCGACGACGCACCCGCATCCTTCGTCGACTCACCGGTTCGCAGCTTCGCGCCGAGCAGGTCGAGGAGCGCGGGCACGGTCTTCGTCGTGTACGCGCGGCGCGAATCGGCGTGCGAGGCGGCCAGCGTCGAGAAACCGATGCCGGAGAAACGGACGACCGCCGCAGCATCCCCCGTGCGCACGAGCGCATAGGCCGTCGTCCCGTCGGTGAAGGAATCACTGACGCCCTGCGCGCCCTCGCCGTAGAACGTGTAGAGACCGCGGTTGGCCTGGGCGCGCTTCTCGTGCAGGGCCTTGTCACGCTTCCAGGCGGCCTCGACGTCCTTCCACTCACCGGTGTGCGGCAGCGCGATGACGAAGTGGCTGCGGTCGTCAGAGGGTTCACCGGCGATGTTCAACTCGAGCGTGTCGTCGCTGCCGCTCACCCCGTCGAGGTGCGGGATGATCGGCGCGAGCTCGCCGCGGGTGAACAGTGACGTCGCGTCGGGCACGGAGGACGGGTCGACCGTCTTGCCGTCGAGGCGTAGCTGCAGCGGTTTGTCGACGTGCGTCGACCCAGCGGCGGCCGACGAGGAGGCAGATCCCGACGACGAGGCGCTGGGCGACGCGCCCGTGGTCGCGGACGACGGCGTCGCAGCGGACGTGCTCGTCGCCGCGGTGGGGGAGGAGGCCGGCGACGTCTCGGCCGAACCGGTCGTCGCGACGACGACGGGCAGGGCGGCGACGACGAGGCCGGCGACGGCGATCTTGGCGCGGGTTGACATGCCTCAAGCCTGTCACATCGTGGCCCGCCCGTTCGGCTGAGGTTCGTGCCGCAGGTGAACCTGGTGGCCGTGGGGCAGGACGAGCGCGCGCCCGGGCGGCATCGACGCCGGGATCTGAGCGGGACGCAGTCCTGCGAGTGAGTACTCCGTCGCGTCGTTCTGGCGCAGCACCAGCCTGACGTCGAGCAGCGCGCTGAGCTTCGAGGCGAGCACCTGCCGACCACCCGTGACGATGAACGTGTGTCCGTGACGGTGGCCTTCGCTGATGCGTTTCAGCAGGTCTTCGGCGGCCAGGCCGTGGTTGATACGCAGCAGCGTCGCGTGCAGGTCCTCCCATCCATCTATGACGACGACGCTCGACGGCCCCGCGGGATGCGCCTCGGCGAGGTGCGTGAGCAGGCGGATGACGGCGTCCGCGTCGTCGGATGCGACGTGGACGTCGGCCGCGATCGGGTCGGTGGGGCCGACCCACCACGTCGATGCTGTGCGAGTCGTCGCGCCCGCGGCCGTGCCGCACACCGCCGCCCGGGCGAGCGCCGCGGCGGCGTTCGTCCGTCCGCTGCGAGGGGCTCCCGCGAGGCCGACGTGCACCCCGGCCGGCACGGTGACGGCGGGTTGGCTCTGCGCACCGGGCAGGTCGGCGATGCCGACGACGTGCGCCAGGCCGTCGTCCGTCGCAAACGCGTCGGCTGCTTCCGCGCGATCATGCCCGTCGCTCGAAGACGATGCGCCGAAAAGGGATTCGCTCCTGTCGCACACCGCCGTGTTCGAGTGAGGCGCCGGCGTCGGTCGCTCACCCGTCAGTGCGTCGAGACCGACGACGATCTTCGTCTCGGCGAGAAGTTCGTCGACATTCTCGGGCAGCGGCGGCAGCACGGGTCGGTGGATCGGTGGGAGCTGGTGTGCGGCGGCGAGGGCCTCGTCGACGAACATCCCGAGGTCGCTGCGGGCGCTCGTCCGTCCGGGGCGGCAGGCATCACATCCGTCGCGCAGTTCGTCCAGCCCCGAGGCAGTCACGACCGTGGGGTGGACGTGCACTGCCGCGGTGGTGCCGAGCTCGCGCGGCGCACCGCTGTAGGCGCTCTGGAACTCGACGGGAGCCTCACCGGCCGTCGCGAGGTACCCGCGCCCGGGGGTGCGCGCGGAGATGCGGGAGGCCAGGGGCGAGTCGATGACGTCGATGCTGTCGGAGCGTTCACGCACCCGCAGCGCGACGCGGACGTCGAGGTTGGCGCGCATGTCGGCGCTGACGGCGCCGCCGGGGCGTTGCGTCGCGAGGATGACGTGCATGCCGAGCGACCGTCCCACGGCCGCCAGACGCACCAAACCGGCGACGAAATCGGGCAGTTCGTCTGCCAGCACGCGGAATTCGTCGACGACGACGAAGAACCGCGGCAACGCTAGGTGGGCAGGCGCGGCGGCGAGATAGTCACGGTAGGAGGTCAGCCCGTGACGCCCGAGCAGATGCTCGCGGCGCCCGATCTCGGCGCGCAACGCCGTCAGAGCACGGGTCGCGAGACCATGGTCGAGGTCGGTGACGACGCCGACGACGTGCGGGGCCCGCGCGAGCGGGCCGAACGTCGCACCTCCCTTGTAGTCGATGAGCAGCGCGTTCACGTGCTCGGGGGAGTTGAGCGTGAACAGCCCGCGCAGGTACGTGAGCAGAAACTCGGACTTGCCCGATCCCGTCGTGCCCGCGACGAGGGCGTGTGGCCCGGTGCGGGCGAGGTCGAGCGTCATGATGCCGTCGTGATCGTGGCCGATCGGCACGTTCGTGCTCGGGGTGCGCCACGCGCCGGCCACGTCGGACGGCAGCAGGGCAGCGCTCGTCGAGGCGCGCAGCGGCGCGCTATTGCCACCGGTGGCGCCCGCAGCCCAGCGGCGGTGCAGCCGCATGACAGCGGGAAACCACGTCTCACCCGGGCTGTCGAGGGTGAACGTGTGCCCGCCCGGCAGGCGGGCGGCGCGGTGTCCCGCGGCGCACGTGACGCGGACCGTCGCGGCCAATGTCGTCACGCCCGTCTCGATGCTGGGTGGCTGCGCAGCCCCCACCCAGACGACGGCCGCGCCGGCGATGACGAGGCGTCGCGCGAGGCGCGTAGCGTCGGCGCTGCCGGCTTCGAGCACGACGAGGGGGAGGTCGTCACTGCCGGGGCGACGCACCCCGTCGTCGAGTCGTGCGAGGAGGGTCTCCGGCACGCTCGTGTGGACGTGAACACGCGCCGAATCGAGCGCCCAGGCCCAGCGTCGCGACGCCGCTTGCCGGGTGACGACGACGGGCGGGGCGTCAGTCGGATCGTGCAGGACGGCGAGTTGCGCGACGACGAGTTCGAGGACTTGCGGTGTCGTAGCCGCATCGGCGTCGAGATGGACGAGGCCGCCCGGCGCCACGACGAGGGTGACGGGTGCCTCGCTGAGCCCGAGCGGGCGTGCCGAGCCGTTGCGGGCGAGACGGTGCGCGGATGGCGCGTCACCGTACCCGAGACGCAGCAGACGTGCGCTCGGCCCGCGTCGCAGGCCGAGCCCGTCGCGGGAGCCGGCGGCGACGGCGAGCAATTGGTCGGGGCTCGGCGCCAGACGCGCGAGAGTGACGACTTCCGCGTCGAGCGCATCAGCGACGCGGCGGCCGACGTCCTGCACTTCGCGCGCATGGTCGCGGGCTGCGCTGCGCCCACCTCGACGTCCGCGACGGCGGTCGTCGAGGTGCGTGGCCACCATGACCAGCGGGCCCACGAGCATGAAGCACAACATGTAGGCCGCGTGCATGACGATCGCGAGAACCAGTGCGACGGGCACCGGGGCGAGCACCGCGATCCAGCGCAGCGGCACCCGACGTGGGGGTGTCGGGGCCGCGGGCCACTCGAACGTCCGCGGTTCGGGCAGACAGTTCGACGTCCCGGCGCGCAGGGCTGAGCCGGCGTTTGCAGGGGCGGCACTCATGGGGTCGGTTTCCGCAGGTTTGATGCCGGAGAGATCGGACCCCGCAAGGTCAGGAGGTGCTGGCTCAGCACTCGCCAGGTCGAGACGCAGCACGCTGGCGCCGAGACGCACTGATTCGCCCACACGCCAGGGGTGGCCCACGTGCGGTTGGAGGCGCGCCCCGCGGCTCGTCACGCCGTTGCTGCTGCCGAGGTCGGTGATCGTCACCTGCCCGCGCGCGACGCTGACGAGGGCGTGTCGACGTGAAGCGAGGGAATCGTCGCCGAGCAGGTGATGGTGGCGTCCGAGGGTGACGTGGCCGGCGGCGAGGGGGAGCGCACAGCCCTGATGCGGGCCGCTCGCGCTGACGAGCGTCAGGATGGCCGCGTGCTCTTCCTCGTCCGGGCGGCGGGGTGGTTCGAGCAGCGCGCCGTCGACGAGCGGTGCTCGGCCGAGGACGTCGTCGTCACGGATCGCTCGACCGGCGTGCGTCGGCGCGTAGGGAAGGTCGAGTGCGGGGCGGATCGCGGCGAAGGGTGTGCCGTCGGGGGCATCGACGACGATCGGGTCGCTGGGGGAGCCGTCAGCGGTGACGACGGCCAGGCGGATGCTGGTGCTCACCTGTCCAGCCTGCGGCCTGCGACATCGCGCCGTCGGAACTGATCTGCACCTGTGGACAACGCTCGTGCCGGAGCCAGAACGGGTGCTTTGGTAAGACTTTGGTAAGAGTTTTTCCGAAACCCCCTTCGGCCCCGCGCGGCCTCTTTGATGGCTCCTGAGAGCAGGCATCGAAGAGGAGAGACGATGACGATCACGCTCATCGAGGACGAGGTGCGGGAGCAGTTGCGCGCCAAGGCCATCGACCCAGGAGCCGACCCCGAGGCGGTGCGTGGCGTCATCGCCGACGTCGTCGCCGCGACGGAGGTCGCCCGCGCCCGGGCGGGTCTGCCGGCGTCGTCGCGTTCGACGAGCGAGGCGAAGGCCGTGTTCGACGCCGTCGCGGGCTACGGGCCGCTGCAGGAGTACCTCGACGACCCCAGCGTCGAGGAAATTTGGTTGAACGAACCCGCGCGGGTCTTCGTCGCGCGCTCCGGGGTCTCCGAACTGACGCCGACGATCCTGACTCATGACCAGATCCGCGTTCTCGTCGAACGAATGCTGCGCACGTCGGGGCGGCGTCTCGACCTCAGCTCGCCCTTCGTCGATGCCTCGCTCCCGGACGGCTCGCGCCTTCACGTCGCGATTCCGGACGTGACCCGCGAGTACTGGGCGATCAACATTCGAAAATTCGTCGCGACGAGTCATTCGATGGACGAGCTCGTCAACCGCGGGTCACTGTCGCCGGGGTTGGCGGCCATCCTCGCGGCGTGCGTCAAGGCAGGGCTCAACGTCCTCGTCTCCGGTCAGACGCAGGCCGGAAAAACGACGATGTTGAACTGCCTCGCGAGTGCCATTCCGCAGACCGAGCGCGTCATCACGTGCGAGGAGGTCTTCGAGGTGCAGCTCGCGGCGCGTGACTGGGTCGCGCTCCAGTGCCGTCAGCCCAACCTCGAGGGTTCGGGCGAGGTGACGCTGCGCATGCTCGTCAAAGAGGCGCTGCGCATGCGGCCGTCGCGACTCGTCGTGGGGGAGGTTCGTCAGGCCGAGTCGCTCGACCTGTTGCTCGCACTCAACTCGGGTCTGCCGGGTCTCGCGACGCTGCACGCCAACTCGGCCCGCGAGGCGCTCACGAAACTCTGCACGTTACCGCTGCTCGCGGGCCCCAACATCTCGCCCTCGTTCGTCGTCCCGACGGTCGCGTCGGCGATCGACGTCGTCGTCCACCTCGGCCTCGATCGGCACGGGCGACGCTCCGTGCGCGAGGTCGTGCGCGTCACCGGACGAGTCGAGGGCGACACCGTCGAGACGATCCCGCTGTTCACCGAGGGCCAGGTCGGTTTCCCGCGCCTGTTGCCCGCGCTCGACGGAGAGGTTCGCTTCGCTCGCGCCGGCATCGACGTCGCCGCTCTCGCCGCCGAGGTGAACGCCGCGTGACGCGCCTGCTCAGCGCCGCCGCCGTCGGCACCGCCCTACTGCTCATGTGGCGGGCGATGACGTCCCCGGCTCCGCCGCGCCCCCTTCATGGTCTGCGCCGCAGCCGCCGGTACGCCGCGGTGCGTGAACTGCTCGACCAGTCCGGGCTCGTCACCTGGCGCGTGCGCACTCTCGTCGCCGCGTGCCTGGGCGCGGCGACCGTGGCCTTCTGCCTCGGCTTCGTCATCACCGGCGTGCCAGCCCTCGCCGTGGTCCTCGCGTGCGTCGGTGGTTGGGCACCTGCAGCATTCGTCCGGGGCCGGGCGACGAGCCTGCGCCGCCGCCGGCGTGAGGCCTGGCCCGATGCCGTCGACCATGTCGCCTCCGCCGTCCGCGCCGGCCTGTCGATCCCCGAAGCGCTGCGCCAACTGTCGTTGCACGGCCCGGAGGTGCTGCGTGAGGACTTCGCCGCCTTCGCCCGTCACGACGCGGCGCACGGCCGGTTCGACGACTCGCTCGACGTCCTCAAGGCCCGCCTTGCCGACCCGGCCGCCGATCGGCTCATCGAGTCGCTGCGCCTCGCCCGCAACGTCGGCGGCAGCGACGTCGGTCGCCTGCTTCGCACCCTCAGCTCCTTCCTGCGTGAGGACGCCTCGACGCGCGCCGAACTCGCCGCCAAGCAGAGCTGGACGGTGAGCGCGGCACGGTTGGCGCTCGCCGCACCGTGGCTCGCGTTGTGCGTCGTCGGTTTCCGCGGTGAGGGGCTGGCGGCCTACCGCACACCGCAGGGGGTGCTCGTGCTCGTCGCCGGGGCGCTCGTGTCGTGGATCGCGTACGTCGCGATGAAGGCCATCGGGCGTCTGCCTCACGAGGAACGGGTCATGCGATGACGACGCCAGCCGCGCTGTCGGCCGCCGCCATCGGGCTGGGGCTCGCACTGGTCGGCATCTGGGTGGCGCGCCCGCGCGTCAGCGTGCTCGAGCAGCGTCTCGAGGCAATGCTCGCCGTAGACTCACCCGCCGCCGCGCCGCGTCGCGGTCTCGACGCCGTCGCGGCGGCCCTGGCGCGCCTGCTCGGGCGGGTCCTGGGCGGCGCCGATCACGTGCGCTCCCGGATGGAGCGCGCGGGCCTCGTCCCGGACGTCGACACGTTCCGCACGAGCCAGGCCCTGTGGGCGATGACGGGCTTCGCCGGCGCGGCGTGCATCGTCCTCGTCACGGGCAACTCGACGCGCGGACCGCTGTCTGCCTCGGCGCTCGTGCTGCTCGCTGCCGGGTTCGGTGTCGTGCTGCGCGATCAGCAGCTCACCCGGCTCGCCGAGAGGCGCGAGGCCCGCATGATCGTCGAGTTCCCCGCGATCGCCGACATGCTCGCCCTCGCCGTCGCCGCCGGCCAGGGCCCGCTCGGCGCGCTCGAACACGTCACGACTCTGTGCCGCGGCCCCCTCGCCGAGGAACTGCGCACCGCCCTCGAGCAGGCGCGCGCCGGTACTCCGTTGTCCGACGCGCTGGCCGGCGTCGCGCGGCGTACGAGCGTCGTCAGCGTGGCGCGCTTCGTCGAGGGCGTCATCGTCGCACTCGAGCGTGGCACGCCACTCGCCGACGTCCTGCGCGCGCAGGCCCAGGACGCGCGCGAGAGCGTGCGCACCGAGCTCGTCGAGAAAGCCGGCCGCAAGGAGGTCGTCATGATGGCGCCCGTCGTCTTCCTCGTCCTGCCCGTCACGGTGCTGTTCGCCGTGTACCCCGGGCTCGCAGCTCTCGATCTGACGCTGTGATGCCTCCCCACGACTCCCGCGAACGCTCGCGGGCCACACCCCGACGAAAGGTCACCTCCCATGAACCGCATCCTCAGTGCCCGCTCTGCTCTGCGACGACGCGTCGCGCTCACCCTCCGACCGGTGAACGGGACGGACAGCGACGGCGAGCGCGGCGACGTGCCGGGCTGGGTGCTCGTCACGCTCATGACGGCGGGCCTCGTCACGCTGTTGTGGCAGACGGCCGGGCCGCTGCTGCAGACGATGTTCACGAGCGCCATGAGCAAGGTCTCCGGCGGCTGAACCGCATCACGGCCGCGATGCGCTTCCGGGTCGCGTGGCGGGACGAGCGCGGATCCGCGGTCGCCGAGAACGCGATGACGAGCGTCGTCATCGTCGCCGTCTTCCTGCTCGTGTGCCAGTTCGCCTACGCCGCGCACGTGCGGTCGTCGCTGACGATGGCGGCGGCCGAAGCGGCCCGCGCGGGCGCTCGCGTCGATGGAGGCGTCGACGCCGCTCAGGCGAAGGCACGCGACCTGCTCGCCGAGGGTGGCGGCCGGCACGCACGCGTGAGCGCCGGGTCGACGAGCGAGGCGGGCGTCGCGGTCATGCGCGTCGACATCACCGCCCAGGTGCCCGTGCTCGGCCCGTTCGGCGTCGGACTCGACCTGCACACCAGCGGGCGAGCCGTCATCGAGGACCGCGGCCCATGAGGGCCCGTCGAGACGTGGCCGCCGCGGCCCAAGGTGCGGGCCGCCTGGGACGAAGCCCCGGTGGTCCTGACCAGCGTGGCGCAGAAGGCGGCGTAGCGGACACGAGAGGTCATGGCCTCGATGCGGACGAAGGGTCGGCGCTCGTCGAGGCGATCGTCGTCATCGCGGTGTTGTTGTTGCCGCTGCTGTGGGTCGCGACGTCTCTCGTCCGTGTCGAGGCGGCGTCGTTCGCGGTGCGCTCGGCGGCCCGTGAGGCGGCGCGCACATACGTGACGGCGCCCTCTTCGGGCGCGGGCAGCGTGCGCGCGAATGTCGCGGCGCGTCTCGCGTTCGAGGATCAGCGCAGCCCCGTCGGCACGGCGACGATCACCTGCACGGCGAGCCCGTGCCTGACGCCCGGCGCTCAGGTCAGTGCGACGGCGCGCACGAGCGTCGGCCTGCCGTTCGTGCCGCGATGGCTCAGCGGCCCCGCGGGGCTCGAGATCCACCTGAGCTCTCGGCACGTCGAGAAGGTCGAACAGTACGGAGGGCAACGGTGACTCCCGCACCTGACGCGTGCGCCACGAGGCGTGACGCCCTCAGCGGACCCCTGCGCCACATGCCGGCGAGGCTCAGACAGCTCGCCTCGTCCCTCGTGAACCGAACGCGCGCCGACGACGGCGGGATCGCCCTTCTCGGCATCGGGCTGTGTACGTGCGTCGTCATGCTGCTGCTCGGCGGTATCTGCGTGCACACCGCGCAGGTGGCGCGCGTCGACGTCCTCGACGCCGCCGACCATGCGGGCGCCGCAGCCGCCGACCGCATCTCGGTCGCGCATGCCTACGCTCACGGCGTCGAGGCGCCGCAGCTCGACGCGGCATCGGTGCGCGCCGAGGCGCAGGCGGCGCTGTCCGCTACCGAGCGCCCGGCGCACGTCACGTCGTGGAGCCTGACGTCGGCGAGCGTCGACGGCAAGGATCTCGTGCTCGCCGTCGCGGCCGTCGTCGACCCGCCGGCGGTCGGGGGAGCGCTGTCTGCGCTCGGTGCACCGATCACCGTTCACGTCACCACGCGGGCCGAAGCGCACTTCGAACGATGAGTGTTCACTCGCCGGTTGGGGCGCGGCCCGTCACAGGCGATACTCTGGAAGGCGTGGCTGTCGACTTTCCCAACGAAATCAAGAACCTGCGCACGACGATGGCGTCGGTGCGCGAGGTGCTCGACCTCGAGAAGCTGAAGAAGCAGATCGTCGACCTCGAGGAGCAGTCCGCGGCCCCCGATCTGTGGGACGACCCGGATGCGGCGCAGAAGATCACCTCCGCGCTGTCGCGCGCGAACGCCGAGAACGACCGCGTCGAGAACATGGACGCGGCGATCGACGACCTCGAGGTGCTCGTCGAGATGGGCACCGAGGAGAACGACGCCGACACCCTCGCCGAGGCCGAGCGCGAACTGAAGAAGCTGCAGAAGGCCGTCGGCGAACTCGAGGTGCGCACCCTGCTCAACGGCGAGTTCGACGAGCGCGAGGCCGTCGTCACGATCCGCGCCGGCGCCGGTGGCGTCGACGCCGCCGACTTCGCCGAGATGCTCATGCGCATGTACCTGCGCTGGGCCGAGCGTCACGGCTACCCGACGAAGGTCATGGACACCTCCTACGCCGAAGAGGCGGGCCTCAAGTCCGTCACGTTCGAGGTCAACGTGCCCTACGCGTTCGGCAACCTGTCGGTCGAGGCCGGCACGCACCGTCTCGTGCGCATCTCGCCGTTCGACAACCAGGGCCGACGTCAGACGTCGTTCGCCGCCGTCGAGGTCGTGCCGCTCATCGAGACGACCGACACGATCGAGATCCCCGAGAACGAGCTGAAGATCGACGTGTTCCGCTCCTCGGGCCCCGGTGGCCAGAGCGTCAACACGACCGACTCGGCTGTTCGCATGACGCACATCCCGACCGGCACCGTCGTGTCGATGCAGAACGAGAAGAGCCAGATCCAGAACCGCGCCGCCGCGCTGCGCGTCATGCAGTCCCGCCTGCTGCTGCTCAAGAAGCAGGAGGAGGACGCGCAGAAGAAGGAACTCGCCGGCGACATCAAGGCGAGTTGGGGCGACCAGATGCGCTCCTACGTCCTGCACCCCTACCAGATGGTCAAGGATCTGCGCACCGAGTACGAGGTCGGCAACACCTCCGGCGTGTTCGACGGGGACATCGACGGGTTCATCGAGGCCGGCATCCGCTGGAAGCGCGCCGCCGCCCGCGACGCCGAGTGACACCGGCTCACACGCGGGGTAGGTAGCGAGCACGCATCGAGCACGGCGGGGGAGCCATGATTCGTTTCGACCATGTGAGTCTGACGTACGGCAGAAAGCTGGCGCCTGCGCTCGACGACGTCAGCTTCGACATCGAGCGCGGAGAGTTCGTCTTCCTCGTCGGCCAGTCCGGCTCGGGCAAGAGCTCGCTCATGCGTCTCATGACGCACGAGGTGACGGCGACGTCCGGCCAGATCCACATCGCCGGGCGAGACCTCATGACGATGCCGCGCCGCAAGGTGCCGTCGCTGCGCCGCGACATCGGCGTCGTTTTCCAGGATTTCCGGCTGCTCGAGAACAAGACGGTCGCCGAGAACGTCGCGTTCGTCCTCGAGATCCTCGGCTGGCGTCGGGGCGCGGTGCGCGCGGCCGTGCCCGAGGCGCTCGAACTCGTCGGCCTCGCCGAGAAGTCGCGCCGCTTCCCGCACGAACTCTCCGGCGGTGAGCAGCAGCGCGTCGCCATCGCGCGCGCCGTCGTCAAGCAGCCCGCCATCCTGCTCGCAGACGAACCGACCGGCAACCTCGACCCCGAGAACTCCGAAGAGGTCGTCGGCGTGCTCGACCGCGTCAACCGCACGAGCACGACGCTCGTCATGGCAACGCACGACAACTCGCTCGTCGACCGCCTGCAGCGGCGCGTCATCGAGATGAGCGACGGCCGTCTCGTGCGCGACTCGACCGGCGGCTACCGCTCCGAGGCCACCTCACGACGCTCCGGCGCGCGCCGCCTCGACGCCGTCGCAGAACAGGACGGCCACGACAGTCACGACGCCCACGACGATCCGTCAGCTCTCGACGGCACGACCACCGCAATCCCGGGCGCCCGCGCCACGCGCCGGGGGCGCGACATCACGGGAGCTGCGTCGTGAACCTGCGTTTCCTCGCCTCCGAGGTCGCTCAGGGGGTGCGTCGCAACACCTCGATGATCGCCTCGGTCGTACTCGTGTCGATGGTGTCGATGATCTTCGTCGGTGCCGGGCTGCTCGCGCAGCGTCAGGTCGACGCCGCCAAGGGCGATTGGTACGACAAGGTCCACGCGTTCGTGTTCCTGTGCACCGACTCCGACACGGGCGTCGCCTCGTGCGCCGGCGGCAAGGCGAGCGCAGCGCAGACCGAGACGGTGCGCATCAACCTGACGAACCTCGCGCCGCTCGTCACGAAGGTCGACTACAGGACGAGCGAGCAGGCCGTCGCGATGTTCCGCGAGCAGTACCACGACTCGCCGTACGTCAGCAGCGTCGACGCGTCGTCGATGCCCGCATTCTTCGAGGTGCGCCTCGACGACCCACGGCGTTTCGACGAGATAGCGAGCGGATTCACCGGCATGCCGGGCGTCGCGCACGTGAGCAACCTGCACGAGGTGCTCGCACCGTTCTTCTCGTTCCTCACGATGCTCGGCGTCGGCTCGGCCATCATCGCGACGCTCATGGTCGTGTGCTGCGTGCTGCTCATGGTGACGACGATCCGGCAGGTGGCGTTCACGCGGCGCCGGCAGGTCGGCATCATGCGCCTCGTCGGTGCCTCGAGCGCGACGATCTACCTGCCGTTCGTGGCCGAGGTGCTGCTCGCCTCGCTCGTCGGCGCGACCCTTGCCTCGGCCATGCTGTGGGCGATGGTCCACTTCGGCGTGAGCAGCCTCGCCGGCTCCGGGGGCGGCTTCGTCAACCTCGTCGGGGACGACGACGTCCTCGCCGTCGTGCCGTGGCTGTACCTCGGCGCGCTCCTGCTCGCGATCGTCACGTCGTGGCTCACGCTGCGTCGCTACCTCAAGGTGTGACGGTGGCGCCCACCAAATCCCGTCGCCGACTCTGCGCCGCAGCCCTCGCCGGGACCTGCGCGCTCGGTGTCGCGTCCGGGTCGAGCCACGCCGTCGGTGACGACGTCGACGACAAGATCAAGAACAGCAAGTCCGAGATCGACGACATCTCGAAGTCGCTCGCCGACGCCGACGCGACGCTGACGAAGACGAACAAGGCCGTCGCGGCCGCCGACAAGAAGGCAAAGGACGCGAAGAGCGCCCTGACGAAGGCCCAGCAGAAGCAGCGTGACGCCGCGTCCGACTACGACGTCGCCAAGGCCGACGAGGACGCCTCGCGCACCGCCCTCGCGACGAACCGCGCCGACCAGGCGAAGGCACGCACCGAGGTCGGTGGCCTCGCGCGCAACGCGTTCGAGACGGGCGGGCTCGGCGACCTCACGTTCACCATCGAGGTGCTCACCTCGAACTCGGGTGTCTCCGGGTCGATGGCGCTCGCCGACATCGTCATGCGCCGCCAGCAGGGCGTCATCACGAATCTCAAGAGCTCGGCCGCAGCCGGGCAGAGCGAGGCGACACGTCTCGCGGAGATCCGGCGTCGTGCGAGCCTGGCGAAGACGAAGCAGGACGCCGCCGTCACCGCCGCGAGCACGGCGAAGACTGACGCCGACACCGCCGAGGCGAGTCTCGTGGCGTTGCAGAAGACGCAGAAGGACGACAAGAAGAAGCTCGAGGCCGAGAAGAAGAAGGAGGAGGCGAAGCTCGCGGCGTTGCAGGCTGAGAGCACGCGCCTGAAGAACGTCACGACGACGAGCAAGGATGTCGACACCAGCGTCCACGACGTGCCGCAGGGCACCGGTTTCCTCGCCTCCCCGGGCCCGATCTCGAGCATCGTGTCGGGCTACGGCTACCGCTTCCACCCCGTCCTCAAGATCGACAAGCTGCACGAGGGCGACGACTTCCCGTTCGCGTGCGGCACGCCCGTCTATGCCGCGGGTGACGGCACCGTCATCGAGGCGAACTACAACGACGTCTCCGGCAATCACGTCTACATCAGCCACGGAACCGTCAACGGTGCGCAGCTGACGAGCGCCTACATGCACTTCACGTCCCTGTCGGTCAGCGTCGGGCAGAAGGTCAAGAAGGGCCAGCAGATCGGGGTCTCCGGGATGACGGGGCGCGTCACCGGCTGCCACCTGCACTTCGAGACCCGCGAGAATGGTGTGGCCGTCAACCCGCTGAAGTGGATAAAGTGACAGCTTCGGAAATGCCCGGCATGCCTGCGATGTTGTCTTCACCGACGTCGACCACGCCGAACGCGACCGCATCGAAGCAGAAGGGGGTGAGCCCATGCCGAAGGAACACGGCACGAAGGTGATCGCCAACAACAAGAAGGCGCGCCACGACTACCACATCGAGGAAACGCTCGAGGCCGGGCTGTCCCTCATGGGCACCGAGGTGAAGAGCCTGCGCATGGGGCGCGCGTCCCTCGTCGACGGTTACGTGCTCGAGCGCGACGGTGAGATGTGGCTCGAGAACGTCCACATCCCCGAGTACCTCCAGGGCACGTGGACGAACCACTCCGCGCGTCGGCGACGCAAGCTGCTGCTGCACAAGGCCGAGATCCTCAAGCTCGCGAACAAGGCGCAGTCGAAGGGGTACACCATCGTGCCGCTGTCGCTGTATTTCAAGGACGGGCGCGCGAAGGTCGAGATCGCCCTCGCGCGAGGCAAGCAACTGCACGACAAGCGCCAGACGCTGCGCGAGCGTCAGGACAACCTCGAGGCGCAGCGCGAGATGCAGGTACGCCTCAAGCGCGGCGGCTGAGAACCGAGCGAGCGCGCCGGTTGACCCGCCGGCACGCCCCCGCCTCGCCCACGTGGCAAGGTAGGGGCATGAGTCGTCTCAGGGGAGCACCTACACCGTCGGCCCGCACCGCACTCGGCGCCGCCGCCGTCGCGCTCGTCGCCATGAGCGCAGCGCCCGCTCAGGCCGCGAGCAACGACAACATCCGCATCACGAACTACGACATCCGCTACGACGTGGGCGCCGACGGTGGCGTCGACGTCACGGAGAATCTCGACGTCCGCTTCAGCGACAGCAGTCATCACGGGCTCGATCGCATCGTCATCACCGGCCAGGGCGTGAGCGACACCCAGCACCGTGAGTACCCGATGACGAACGTCTCCGTCACCTCCTCGACGGGAGCGCCGACGCAGCTGCAGCGCTCCCGTGACGGCGGCGCTGAGCGGTTGCGCATCGGCAGCCCGAACCGCACCGTGTACGGCACGCAGCACTACACGCTCAAGTACCACCTCGCCGGTGTTGTCAACAAGCAGTCGAACTCGTCGACCGAGTTCTTGATCAACGCGACGGGCAACGACTGGAAGATCCCGATCGACACCGCGCGTGTCACCGTCAAGGGCCCGGGCGCCGTCTCTCGGGCCAAGTGCTGGTACGGCGAGAAGAACTCGAAGCAGGAGTGCAGGGCGACGCCGGGGACGGAGGCGTCGTTCTCGGCGAACAACGTCGGCAACGGGCGCGGCATGACGATCGACGCCGACCTGCCGACGTCGGTGTTCACGAACACCGCCCCCATCCTCAAGGACGGCTCGGCCGAGGACGCGTCCGGCGTCAACGGGCCGCTGACGTCTTCGCAGCGCCAGGCCGTCAACATCGGCGGCGGGGCTCTGGCGGCGGCACTCGCCGGGCTCGGCGGGCTGTGGTTCGTCCGCGACCGTCGGCGCAACGCCGACGAGCGCTACAGCGGAATCGCACCCGGTCAGCTCCCCGCGCCCGGCCAGGAGGTACCGGTCGAGCGGACCGGTGACCCGGAGGTCGCCGTGCGCTTCGAGCCGCCCAACGACGCCACCGCGGGCCTTGCGGGCCTCGTCATCGACCGTCGCGCCGACAACCGTGACGTCGCGGGCACCATCGTCGACCTCGCGGTGCGCGGGTACCTGCGCATGGAACAGGTCGACAAGAGCGACTGGCTGCTCATCTCGAACCCGCAGCCCCCTGCCGGTGATCTGCTGGCCTACGAGGCGGACCTACTCAACGCGCTGTTCTCCGACGGCTCGCAGGTGTACCTGTCCGATCTGAAGAACCACTTCGCGGGCCACCTGGCGAACGCGAAGGAGGGCATCGAGGACGAGGCCGTCGCGCGCGGCTGGTTCAAGCAGCGCCCCAGCACGAGTGAGGCCGGGGCCAAGGGCCTCGCGAGCCTGTTCGCAGTGCTCGCCGTCGTCTCGTTCTTCGTCGCGAACCACTTCCACCTCAACGGCTTCCTGTTCGGTGCGGGTTTCGCGATCGTCGCCGTCCTCGCGCTCGTGCGTTCGAAGAACGCTGCCGCGCGCACGCCCGTCGGCTCGGCGGTGTACGACCAGACGCGCGGGTTCGAGCTGTATCTCAAGACGGCTGAGGCGAAGCAGATCAAGTTCGAGGAAGCCGAGCAGATCTTCAGCCGCTACATGCCGTACGCGGTCGTGCTCGGTCTCGCCGACCGCTGGGCGAAGGTCTTCGGCCAGGTCGCCGCTGCCGCGCAGGCGCAGGGCTACCCGATGGTCATGCCCTACTGGTACGTGCCGTACGGCGGCTTCGGCGGCGGTTTCGGGGGCTTCGACAACTTCGGCGCCTCGATGGAGGCCTTCAGCGACGCGGCGTCGTCCGCGTTGTCGTCCACGCCCGGTTCGAGCGGCGGTAGCGGCTTCTCCGGCGGGGGAGGCTTCTCCGGCGGCGGCATCAGCGGTGGTGGTGGCGGGGGCTGGTGAGCCGGCCCGCCTGAACGACGCCGAAAGGGGCGCCCGTCTCGACTCGAGACGGGCGCCCCTTTCGCATGCGCCGCACGACCTGACGGGCCCGAGCGGAGGCCGCGAGCCGTCAGGTCACGGCGGCGGACATCACTCGATGACGATGACGAGGTCGCCGCCCTCGACCTGCGTCTCGTGCGTCAGAGCCACGCGCTTGACGGTGCCCGCGACGGGCGTCGTGATGGAGGCCTCCATCTTCATCGCTTCGATCGTCGCGACCGTGTCGCCTGCCGCGACCTCGTCACCCTCGGCGACGCTGACGGACACCATGCCCGCGAACGGCGCGGCGACGTGGCCGACGTTCTTCGGGTCGGCCTTCTCGACGGCGGCGACGTCGACCTTGACGGCGTGGTCGCGCACCTGGACGGGGCGCAGCTGGCCGTTGAGCGTCGCGAGCACGGTGCGCATGCCGCGCTCGTCGGGCTCGGAGACGGACGCGACAGACATCAGGATCTTCTTGCCCGGCTCGAGGTCGACCTCGTGCTCCTGCCCGGGCGCGAGGCCGTGGAGGAACTCCTTCGTCGACAGCACCGACAGGTCGCTGTAGAGCTCGCGGGCGCGCGCGTAGTCCTGCGTCGGGCCGGGAAACAGCAGGCGGTTGAGCGTGCCGCGCGGGTCGCGTGCGAGGTCGGCCTCGTCATCGGCGCTCAGCTCCTCGACGCGCGGGCGCACCGTGCGTCCGGCGAGGGCCTTCGTGCGGAACGGCTCGGGCCAGCCACCGGGCGGGTCGCCGAGCTCGCCGCCGAGGAAGCCGATGACGGAGTCCGGGATGTCGTAGTTCTGCGGGTTGGCCTCGAAGTCCTTCGGGTCGGCGTTCGCGCTGACGAGCGCGAGCGCGAGGTCGCCGACGACCTTCGAGCTCGGCGTCACCTTGACGACGTTGCCGAGGATGTCGTTGGCCGCGGCGTACATGTCCTCGATCGCCTCGAAGCGGTCGCCGAGGCCGAGCGCGATCGCCTGCTGGCGCAGGTTCGACAGCTGCCCACCCGGGATCTCGTGACGGTACACGCGACCCGTCGGCGCGGCGAGGCCCGACTCGAACGGCTTGTAGAGGGTGCGCACGGCCTCCCAGTACGGCTCGAGGTCGCACACG
>NZ_LSJT01000014.1:0-2524 GCF_001556795.1 Dermacoccus sp. CCH2-D9 | reverse complement strand
AACAGTCGCCCATCCATCTCAGTCACCCTCCGTCTCGCGGGTCGTGCGCTTCTCGATCCGCTTGTCGTCAGCCTGTTCGGACGTCAATTCCACGACTCGCTGCACGTAGATGCCGGGCAGGTGGACGTCGTCGGGGTGGATGTCGCCCGGCTCGACGAGCTGCTCCACCTCCGCGACGACGACGCGGCCCGCCATCGCGCACAGCGGGTTGAAGTTGCGCGCCGACAGGTTGAACACCAGGTTGCCGTGACGATCACCCTTCGCCGCACGCACGAGTGCGAAGTCCGTCGTGATGGCCTCCTCGAGCACGTACGGCTTCGCGTCGTCGCCGTCACCGTAGACGCGCGTCTCCTTCGCCGGTGAGGCCTTCTCTACCGAGCCGTCGGCCGCGTACTTCCACGGCATGCCGCCGTCGGCGACCTGCGTACCCACACCCGTCGCCGTGTAGAACGCGGGGATGCCTGCGCCACCGGCGCGCAACTTCTCCGCGAGGGTGCCCTGCGGCGTCAGGTGCACCTCCAGCTCGCCCTCGAGGTATTGGCGCGCGAACTCCTTGTTCTCGCCCACGTACGACGCGACGACGGTGCGCAGGCGCCCGTCGCGCAGCAGCACGCCGAGACCCCAGTCGTCGACCCCACAGTTGTTGGAGACGACGTCAAGATCCTTCGCGCCCTGCTCGTGCAGCGCCGCGATGAGGACGCTCGGGATGCCGCACAGCCCGAACCCTCCGACGGCGAGCGACGAACCGTCACCGATGTCGGCGACCGCTTCCGCGGCCGAGGCCACCACCTTGTCCATGAACCCTCCAGATCGCGCTTCGTGAGATGCACCTCACACCATGCCGACTTCAGTTAATCATCCTTAACCGAGGCGTGGGGGTGCGGCTTGCGACCGGCCCCGCGCGCGACGACACTTCGAGCATGACGAGCCAGCTGCGCGAACCCCTGTACGGCCTCCTCCTCGACGTCGACGGACCCATCGCGAGCCCGGTGACGCGCACCGTCGCGATCCCGTCGATCGCCACGGATCTCGTCGCGATGGCGCGGGCGGGCGTCCCCATCGTGTTCAACACGGGTCGCTCCGACGACTTCGTCGCAGCCACCGTCATGCCCGCCCTGCTCGACGCCGGACTACCCGACGACGCGCCCGTCATCGCCGTCTGTGAGAAGGGCGCGACGTGGTTCACCCCGACGCGCGCGCACCTGCGCAACGCGGGCGTCGACCTGCGCGTCGACGACGCCCTGCGCGTTCCGACGGGGCTCGTCGAGTACTGCCGCAGTATCGCCCCCGATTTCGACGACGCCATGTTCTTCGACGACACGAAGAAGGCCATGGTGAGCCTCGAGGCGCACCATGGCATCGACCTCGACGTCTACCGCGAACGTCAGCACGCGTTCGATCAGCGGGTGTGGGATTACCTCACCGAGCAGGAGATCGGCGTCGTCTGGGGTGAGCGAGAAGCGCTCAACGGCAGTGAAGACATCGCCGTCCGCATCGATCCGACGATCATCTCGACCGACATCGAGCACGTCGGGGTCGGCAAGAACGTCGGTGCCGACAAGGCGATCGAACTGCTCACCGCGCGCGGCATCACCCCGCGCGAGTGGCGCACCCTCGGCGATTCTCGCAGCGACTACGCGATGGCTGATCGTCTGCACGAGCGTGGATTCGTCGTGCGCCACGGCGACGTTCGCCCCGCCGACGGCCTGCTCGAGCGCACCTACCCCGTCGAGGTCACGCCCGATCAGGCGCTGACGAACGACGCCGCCGGTGCCGCGTTCCTCACGCGATGGCGCGCCGACGTCAAGCGCGGCGAGGCATCGGCGGCGTTCTGACGGAGCGGTTCGCGGCCAGGACAACGGGCCGAGGAAATATCGCGTCCCTAACCACCGTTGTCGCATGGGCCCCACGAGGCGCGGTCCGTGGCCGCGCCCGATCCTGACGAAAGGCCCCCGCATGCCCCAGCTGTTCGAACCCCTCACCCTGCGCGACGTCGAGTTCCGCAACCGCATCTGGCTCACGCCGATGTGTCAGTACAGCTGCGAGGCGTGCGACGGTATCCCGACCGCGTGGCACTTCGTCCACTACGCGACGCGCGCCGTCGGTGGTTTCGGGCTCGTGCTGACAGAGGCCACCGCCGTCGCGCCCGAGGGGCGCATCAGCCCCCAGGACGCCGGCCTGTGGAACCACGACCAGGTGGCCGCATGGCGCCGCGTCGTCGACGCCGTCCACGCGAACGGCGCGAAGATCGGAGTCCAGCTCGCGCACGCCGGACGCAAGGCGTCGACCTACCGCCCCTTCGCGGGTGAGCCCTCCGGCAGCGTGCCCGTCGACGCAGGCGGTTGGGAGGCTCTCGGCCCGTCCGCGGTCGCCTTCGACGGTTACGCAACGCCCCGCGCCATGACGCTCGCCGACATCGACGACGTCGTGGACGCCTTCGTCGACGCCGCCCGACGCGCGGACGAGGCCGGTTTCGACGTCGTCGAGCTCCACGCAGCGCACGGCTACCTGCTGCACGAGTTCC
>NZ_LSJT01000139.1:0-4008 GCF_001556795.1 Dermacoccus sp. CCH2-D9 | reverse complement strand
TGGGCCTCATCCCACGATGTCTTCACCGATAGCCTGAACACCATCAATGGTGCGTAGACCGGTTGAATCCGCCACCGTTTCCGCACTGCGCGGAATGGTCCCGCGTGTCAGTTACTCGGGTTCTGCCAAGCTTCGAGGTCGCGCTTCTGCTGGAGATATTCCTCGGCGTCGTCAGTCTCTTGGAGGAGCCGGTCCAGTCCTCGCAGGGCGGCAGCCTTGCCCTCGTCGTCGATCTGACCTGTCAGTCGCAGCAGGGTGAAGGCACGCGCCACAACCCAGGTGGCCTCGTCGTCCGTGTCGAGGGGCGACGTTCCGATCTCAGCGACCGACTCCTGCCATTCCTCTTCCGAATCGTACATGTCCCGCAACCGGGTGGAGGAGGTTAATTCGTCGCGACGATCTTCCCACTCCGCGAGGGTGTCGGCTCCCTCATCATCGCCGAACGGGCCCCAGTCGTTACCCGAGTCGTTGTAGATCGGATGAGTGAAATGCGCTGCGAAGCGAGGGTGCGCTGGCTCCATACCCCAGTCCTCGTCGTCACCCTCAACTTCGTCGCCGTCACAGTCACGCTCGCCGAATCCGAATAGTCCCATGCGCTGATTCTGGCACTGACACGCAAGATTCACCGGCGCCCCACACCGGTAGCTCAAACGAAGGGTTCTGCACGACCGGGGCAGGTCGGTGGCCCAACCCAACGGTTCCGCACGTGCGTGTGTAAGGCATCCGCACCAGAGTCCTCTGCGATCGCGCCGCAGCTCAGCGCTACACCTGTTCGACAACCCAGACAACAGCAAAGATGTTCAGGACGACGAGACAGAGCACCGTGCTAATGCGCACAGCGCGAACCCGGCGTGGGGTTGTTCGCTCTCCAGGCTCCTCATAGGCGGGAAACCACTTGTAGGGGACATGCTCAGGATGGCGCCACTGGTAGATCACTACCGATGTGTAAACGAGATAGAACACGGCTGCGCCGATCCACTGAAGCGTCCCGGGTTTCGTGCCGCTCCTATGCGGGTGCCAACTCTCGGTTGAGGTTGGCGTAGTAGGCGCTCTCGTACTCGGCCGGGGTGGTCATGGCCAGAGACGAGTGGAGCCTTCGGTTGTTGTACCACTCGACCCATCCGGCGGTGGCGTACTCGACGTCGGCGATGGTCTTGTACGGGCTGTCGTGGAAGATCGTGGTGGTGATGCACTCGGTCTTGTACAGGCCGATGACGCACTCCATGAGTGCGTTGTCGTACGCGTCCGCGACGGTGCCGATCGATGCGGCGATGCCCTCGGCGGCCAGGTGCTCGGCGAAGCGCAGGCTGGTGTACTGCGACCCGGCATCGCTATGTGCGATCAGCTCGCCGGGTTGGACGGGGTGCCCGGCTCGGTCGCGTTCCCACAGCGCGATCCGCAGCGGTGTCAGGACCAGCGGTGTCGTCTTGCTCGTCGCGGCGTGCCAGGCCACGACCTTCTGGGAGTAGCAGTCCAGGACGAACGCGACGTACACGAAACCCGCCCACGTGCGTACGTAGGTGAAGTCCGCGACCCACTTCGTGTTCGGCGCTGCCGCGGTGAAGTCCCGGTTGAGCAGGTCACCAGCCCGATGCCCGTCCTTGGCCGGGATCGTGGTGCGTACCGGACGGCCGCGGCGTACCCCGTTCATCCCCGCGACGCGCATGAGCCGATCCACGCGACCGGCGCCGACCTGGTGACCTTGCCTACGTAGCCAGGCGGTCATCTTGCGACGCCCGTACAGCCCTTCCGGGGTACCGACGAGGTCGTGCAGGACGTTGAGCAGGACCGCGTCGGACGTGTCACGGGCCGATGCGCTGCGGTGGCGCCAGGCCCGGTAGGTGCGTGCGGCGATCTGGCAGCCCTCCTGGCGGAGCACCCTGCAGACCGACTCGACCGCGTGCCCCTCGGCGCGCATCTGATCGATGAAACCCATGATCATCGGTTGCGGGGGTCGAGCTCCCCCGCGAAGAAAATCGAGGCCTTGCGTAGGAGCTCGTTGTCCTCGCGCAACCGCTTGACCTCGCTGCGCAGACGATGCAGCTCGGCCAGGTCGTCGCTGGTCGGCCCGTCCTTCAGGCCGGCGTCGACGCGGTGTTGCGAGACCCAGCGGCGCAAGGTTTCACGGCCCACGTCGACCTTCGGTGACACCAACGCGACGGCCTTGGTGACGGACCCGGCTTCCTCGACGCGGTCCAGGACCATCCGCACCGCGCGGTCCTTCACCTCGGGATCGAACTTCTTCGGCATGAACAACATCCTCTCGAACTCGAAAGGAAGCGGCATCACACCCGGGACGCTTCAGGTTGCTACCCGACGAGGCGCGCCCCGACATGGGCGAGCAAGACTCCTTGTTCACGCAGTTGAGCAAGGTCGACGTCGCCGCAGAACGGATCCACGCGATCTGGCAGGGCAACCGGGAGAACGAGTACACGACCGCTGACGGGCAGCCGCACACGAATCGAGGAGGGTTCCAGATCGTCTTCTCTGACCTGGGCACGCCCAACGATGAGAAGTGGGACATGTACAACGGGCTGCGTGACGCCCTCGTCGACAAGGGGATGGATCGTGATCGCATCCGTTTCGTGCACGATGCGAACACCGACGCCAAGAAAGACCGGTTGTTCGCCGACTGCCGTGGCGGCGAGGTCGACGTGCTGATCGGCTCGACGCAGAAGATGGGTGTCGGCACCAACATCCAAACCCGCGCGGTCGCGCTGCACCACCTGGACTGCCCATGGCGCCCCGCCGACCTCGAGCAACGCGATGGGCGCATCATCCGCCAGGGCAATCAAAACCCTGAGGTGCAGATCCTGCAGTACGTGACGAAGCGCAGCTTCGACGCCTTCATGTGGCAGACCACCGAGCGCAAGGCCAAGTTCATCGAGCAGGTCATGCACGGCGACCTGGAAACACGTAGCGCTGAGGACATCGAGACCAGCCAGTCGTTCAACATGAACGAGGTCAAGGCGATCGCCTCGGCCAACCCCCTCATCCTGGAGAAAGCCCAGGCCGACCAAGACCTGTCGGTCCTGGAAAGCCTGGCGACCGCGCACCGGCGATCACAGACCCAGACCCGGCAGGCGGTTGACGCGGCGAATACCGCGATCAGTAGCTACTCGCGACGCATCCCGGCGCTGAAGGACGCGATCGCGGACCGTACCGAGACGAAGGGCGACGCTTTCCGCGCCACCGTCGCAGGCCAGGTCTTCACCGAGCGCGTCGAAGCTGCCAACGCCATCCGTGAGCACCTCGGCGCAGCCGCGTCACGCGCCCGCGTCACGCGAGAACCTGTCACGCTCGAGGCCCTGGTGACGCTGGGCGGGCACCGGTTCGACGTGGTCGTCGACTCCAGCCTGGGTGTCACGAAGGCGAACCTCCAGATGCAGGCAGCCCCCGACGACGTCTTCGTGCGTGACGACGCGTTCGCGCTCATGGGACTACCCGGGTCGCACGGCGTCGTCACCAAGATGGAAAACGCTCTCGCCGGCATGGAAGGAGCACTGGCGAGGGCGGAACAGCGGCTCGACGCAGCCCAACGGGACAAGGTGACAGCCGAGGCGAATCTTGGGCAGCCCTTCGCCCGTGAAGCCGAACTGCAGGCCGTGCGTCACAAGGTCGCCGAACTCGAGCGAGTGATGCGCGGCCAGAACTCGGAGGAGGAGCAGGGAGAACCGCAAGAAGATGTCACCACACCGCTCGCCCCGCAGGCTCAGGCCACCGAGACCGCGGCGGCGACCAGGGGCCATCAGGATGAGAATGAATCGGCGCTGTGGGAGCAGGCGTGGGATGAGTGGGAGACCGACTCAGCTTCGCCGTCCCCGCCTCGCACCCAGCAGCAGATCAACGCCGAGGGTAGCCAGAGAGTGCGTGATGCGCTGGCAGCGCGCGATCAGCGCCACAGCGACTACGGCGACTCTCCTTTCGGACTCTCTCACCAGGGTCCTCAGATGAGCTAGTGTCGCGCGTCATTAATTCGTTGACAGTATGGGATGATGGCATATGCCG
>NZ_LSJT01000138.1:0-10344 GCF_001556795.1 Dermacoccus sp. CCH2-D9 | reverse complement strand
GACGAAGAGGACGACGTCAGCGTCCTCCTCGATGCCGAGTTCCGCTCGCGCAGCATGACGTTCGGCGACGATGTCGTCGCCCGCGCTGAACACCTCGAGGTCGACGCCGGGGGTGACGACGGTGACCCTCGCCGGGTCGGCTCCGTAGAGGTCGATGAGTTCCCGGGCCTCGCCGGGGGTGTTGGCGACGAGCGTCGTGGCCGCGTCGACGACCTGCTCCTCACCGATCTCGCGCCCCGCCGGCTCGGGAGTGTCACCCGCGGCGAGCTGACTGTTCTTGACCCGCGCCATCGTGTGCATCGTGTGGATGAGAGGCACCCGCCACCGGTCGGCCGCGAGCCACCCGACCTGGCCGGAGAGCCAGTAGTGGGAATGCACGAGGTCGTAGTACCCCTCCGGCTTCGACGCGCCGACCCGCATCATGCCGGCCGCGAACGCGCACAGCTGGCCGGGCAGATCGTCCTTGCCGAGCCCCTCGTACGGCCCGGCGGCGATGTGGTGGACGGTCACGCCCGGCGCCAGTTCGATCTGCTCACCCACGGACGCGCTCGTGCGCCGCGTGAAGATGTCGACGGCGACGCCGCGTTGCGCGAGCCGCTTCGCCGTCTCGACGACGTAGACGTTGAGGCCGCCCGCGTCACCCGTCCCGGGCTGCGACAGCGGTGAGGTGTGGACGCTCACCATGGCGACGTGCTTGACCTCGCGCTCAGGAGCCTCACCGGACGCCGAGGTGGCCGGACTCGTCGTTCCTCCGCGCCCGTCCGACGGTGCGACGGAGGCGCTCCGCGGCCCCGGCCGGGCAGCTGCATCGTTCACGTCGGATTCGTCCACGACATCGGCAACGGTAGATTCGCCACGTGCATTCCCGACCCGTCGGCGCCGTCACCCGCGGCACGACCAACGCCAACCGGCTGCGCCGCCAGGACCGGTGGCTGGCGGGGCCGCAGGCCTGGCGCCTGCGCCGCTCGGAGGGCCCGCCCGTTGTCGTCGATCTCGGGTACGGCGCCTCCCCCACCACCGCCGTCGAATTGCACACGCGGCTGCGCGCGGCGCGCCGCGACGTGCGCACCGTCGGCATCGAGATCGAACCGAGCCGCGTCGAGATGGGCCGCCGACTCCTCGCGCGCACACCGCTCGAGGGGTTGAGCTTTGCCCGCGGCGGTTTCGAGGTGCCGCTACCGGGCGGCGAGCGCCCCGTCATCGTGCGGGCCGCGAACGTGCTGCGTCAGTACGACGAGAGCGAGGTGGCCGGCGCCTGGGCGCACGTGCTCGAGCGGTTGGCGCCGGGCGGGCTGCTGCTCGACGGCACGTGTGACGAGCTGGGGCGCCGCTCGACGTGGGTGGCGCTCGAGGCGAGCGGGCCCGTCAGCCTCACGCTCTCCTACCGCCTCGCGGGCCTCGCCGACTCCGCGGACATCGCCCCGCGGCTCGTCAAGGCCCTCATCCACCGCAACGTGCCCGGCGAGCGCATCCACGACTACCTCGCTGCACTGTCGCACCACTGGACGCTCAGTGCCCCGCTCGCGCCGCACGGGGCTCGTCAGCGGTTCATCGCGACGGCCCGCGCGATGCGGGCGTCGGGCTGGCCGCTGCTCGACGACGTCCACCGCTGGCGCCTCGGCGAGATCACCGTCGCCTGGGCAGCCGTGGCACCCGCGGACGACGGCGCCCGCATCACTCGTCGTTGAGCGTCGCGACGAACAACCTCGCGCCCCGCTCACCGGTGACGCGCGCCGGTGGGTCGCCCGCCGGCCACCACGCGCACTCCAGGGGCCCGAGCACGAGACGCTCGTCGGCGCACTCGACGCTGACGGGCGCATCGAGCGCGAGCAGGAGACCGGGCGCGCCGTGGGCGGGCACGTCAAGGGGCTCACTCTCGGGTCGAAGCTCCCACAGCGCGAAGTGCGGCACCTCGGAGTGGTACCGCGCCATCCCGGGCTGCGGGCGCCGGGGTTCGTCCGCCGTCACGGGCGTCGACACGTCGACGATGGCGAGCAGTTCGGCGACGTCGACCTTCTTCGGCGTCAACCCGCCGCGGACGACGTTGTCCGAGTTCGCGAGGATCTCGACGCTCGTGCCGCGGACGAAGGAATGCAGGACGCCGGCGCCGATGAAGTAGCTGCGCCCGGGCGTCATGAGGTGGTGCTGCATCGTGAGCAGGACGACGACGCCGATGTCGCCCGGAAACTGCTCGTGCACGGTGAGGACCGTGCGCAGGGCGCGCGCCTCGGCGTCGTCCTCGATCGTCTTGACGACGCTCTCGAGCGCCGCGACGACCTCCTGCACGAACGGGCCCTGACGCTCCGTCTCGAGCGTGAGGATCATGCTGAGCAGCGCATGCTCGGGACGCTCGGTGCCGCGCGCGGCGTCGATCATCGCCTCGAGGCTCACGAGGCCGAGCGCGCGGAGGCGCTCCTGCACCTGCGCGAAGGGCAACGAGCCGGCGAACGCCTCGCTCTCGACGAGGGGGATCCACGCCTCCGGCTTCGGCCACGCATCGGAGTAGGTGCCCTCCGGCGCCGACGCCGCGCGACTCGCGTCCGGGTGCGCCTGGATCGACAGGGCCCTGTCGGCCGCGAGGATCTTGAGCAGGAACGGCAGACGGTCGCCGAAACGCTCACGCGAGCGGGCACCCAGATGGTGAGCGTGGTCGCTCGCGATGTGCTCGTCGAGGCCGCAGCGACGTCCCCCATGATCGAACGTGCCCGGCCCCGCTTCGTGAGCCCCCACCCACAGCTCGGCCTCGGGTTCCTCGCTCGGCGCGCGCCCGGCGAGGCTCGCCAACGCCTCACGCGAACCCCACGCGTAATCCTTGATGGCCGGCTCGAACTTCAGCACGGCGCCCCCTCCCCCACTGCACCCATGACGGGCGTCATCGTATGTCGTCGGCGCGAGCGCCGAAGAACTCCCCCACGACCTCCCGCACCCGCGCGCGGTGCCCCCACAGCAGCCCGTGCTCGTCGAAAACCTCGAGACGCGCGTTCGGCAGATGCTGCGCGAGACGCTCGGCCGAGCTCACCGGGTGCACCTCGTCGCCGCGCTGGGCGAGGATGAGCACGGGCAGCTCGAGGCCGCGCAGCGCCTCGACGTCGGCGACCGGGGCGGCGTGCGGCATGTCGCGCAACGCCTCGGCCATGCCGGGGCGCAGGAACACCTCGGTCTGCTGATCGACCCAGGCCTGCGCCGCGCCACTTCCACGCGCCGACGCCGGCAGCTCGCGCTCCAGCTGGGCACGGATCGTGGCGGCGTCGCCGTCACGCGAGGCCTGCGCCATCGCCTCGTAGCGCACGAGGCCCGCGCTGTTGCGCGGCGAGTCGACGACTGCGGGGATGACGAGGACGACCCGCTCGAAGCGTCGTGGGTGGCGCAGCAGGACGCGCAGGATCGAACCGGCACCCATCGAAACACCCAGCGCCCGCGTCGCCGCGACATGGTCGCTGACGGCCAGGAGTTCGTCGGCGGTGTGGTCGTAGTCCCACCCGTCGAACGCCGGCGCCGAGCGGCCGTGCGAACGGAAGTGGAAGAAGACGCGCGTGCCCGAGACGCCCGAGGCGTACGGCCGCGTCGAGGGGATGGAGGCGCCCATGCCGTGCGCGAACACCGTCACCGGCTCCCCGCGACCGGAGCGCACCACCTCGAGCGGGCCGCTCGGGCCGTCGACGAACTCAGCAGCCACTGCGGATCACCAGGGCCCGTACGGGCCGTCCGAGTTCGGTTTGCTCGGTCGGACGATGGGGCGGACGTCGGCGAGGAACACCCCGGCGGCGACGATGCCGATGATGCCCGGCAGGCTCACGGGCTGCAGCAGCGAGACGAAGCCGAGCAGGACGGCGACCGCCGTGATCGCCAACCACGCGGGCTTCGAGAGCTTGCCGTGCACCTGATACATGATCGCCGAACCGCGCGCGGCCTCGATGAGCGCGAAGATCTCGACGCCGAGCACGATGACGCCCAGCGCCACCATCGCGTACGCCTGGATCTGAGAGATGACCTCCATGCCACCAGCCTAGGCGAGAGGTCCGACAACCCGCGCCCGACGGGGCGTTCTCGAGGCTCCGGCCGAGGGCGTCGCCCTCACACGTCGACGACGACGGTGAACGGCCCGTCGTTGACGAGGCTCACACGCATGTCGGCGCCGAAGCGGCCCGTCGCCACGCGCAACCCCTCGCCGCGCAGCGCCGCCACGACGGCGTCGACGAGCGGTTCCGCGACCTCACCCGGCGCAGCCGCTCCCCACGACGGGCGCCGACCCTTGCGCGTGTCGCCGTACACCGTGAACTGGCTGACGACGAGCAGGCGGGTGCACGCCTTACCTGTCTCGAGGTCGCCGGCGTGCAGGTCGCTGACGCTGACCTCCCCGGGCATGATGCGCAACCCGGCGATCTTGCGCGCCATCGCCGCGGCCTGGGCGTCGCCGTCGTCATGGGTGGCGCCGAGCAGGACGACGACGCCAGGCGCGTCGAGTCGGCCGACGACCTCGCCCGCGACGCTGACGCTCCCCTCGAGCGCTCGCTGCAGGACGGCCCTCATCCGTGCGCCGACGAGAGCGAACCCGTCGTCGGCTCCGGCAGCACGGCCGTGACAGCGCCCACGGGCTCACCGTGGCCGAGGATCGGTGCCGACGCGAGATCGTCCAGCGCCGGCGCATCCACCCCCATCGCCCGCAGGATCGCCGCAGCCACGACGGGGCGCGCGCGCTGGGAGCCGTCGGCGATCTTGACGCTGACGCCGCGTCCGTCGGCGAGGCCGATCGCGTAGACCGCCTCCGCCCCGTCCTTCGCGATGAGGCCGTCGACGCCCTCGACGAGTTTCGTGACGTCGCGCCGTGTGCCCCCGAGGTAGCGCGGCGCGGCGCGCATCGCGTCGGCCACCCGCGCCTCTGCGCTGCCGGGCGCCGCCGCGGCAAGTCGCCCGAAGGCACGCGCCAGCCCGGCCATGCTCAGCGTCATGACGGGAGCACCACAACCGTCCACGCCCGTCGCCTCGACGGTGTCGTCGGCGATCTGCTCGAGCGTGGTGGCCATGAGTCGCTGCAGCGGGTGGTCGACGTCGCGGTACGTCGTCGTGTCCCAGCCGTTGACGACGCACGTCGCGAGCATGCCGGCGTGCTTGCCGGAGCAGTTCTGGGCCAGAGACTCGGGCTCGCGGCGCTCGCGCAGCCACTGGCGACGATCGACGTCGTCGTACGGCAGGTCGGGGGTGTTCTGCAGATCCTCGACGCTCAGGCCGTGCCGTTCGAGGATGCTGCGCACCCCCTCGAGGTGGAAGCGCTCACCCGAGTGGCTCGAGCACACGAGCGCGAGCAGCTGCTGCGGCAGATCGAGGCCGGCACGCACCATCGCAAGCGCCTGCAACGGCTTGTTCGACGAGCGAGGATAGATGACGGCGTCCGGCTCGCCCCACGCGGCCTGAACGGCCCCCTCGGCAGTGGTGACGCACGCGAGCGCACGGTGGGCGGACTCGACGAAACCCGAGCGGTCGACGCGGGCCATGACCGGCGCCCCGGCGAGCATCGCGGTGATCTGATCAGCGGTGGGCGAACTCATGCTCCGACCTTACGGGCTGGCGCGGGCATGTCGAAGGCCCGTCACTCCCCCAGGGAGCGACGGGCCTTCGTCTGCGACTAGCCGAGGCTAGATGCGGTCAACCTCAGTGGTTGTCCTTCACGTCGCGAACCTTGTCCTTGGCCTTGTCGGCGAAGGAGCGGTCGTCACCGTCGCGGACACCGTCGGTGCCACGCGTGCCCTCGACGCCGTTCTCGACGCGGACCTCTTCGTGACCGACCTCCGCCTGGACGCGCTGCGTCTCCTGGACCTGGTCGACGTCGAGGCCGACGCGCTCCGTGGCGACGGTCTCCTTGTCGACGACCGGGCGCTCCTCGTGCAGCGTCACCGTCTGCGTCTCCTCGCCGAGCTGGACGTTGCCGTCGACGCGCTCGTTGACGGGCTCACGGGTCACGTGAACCTCTTCGCGGGTGACGGGGACGTCGACCTGCTGCTGCTCGGTGACGACGTACTTGCGCAGGCGAGCCTTGCCGGCCTCACGACGCTCCTTGGCGACGTTGAGGCGCTCCTCGTGAAGAACGACGCCGTTCTCGTCGCGCTCGAGGTTGCGCTCGTCACGCTCGACGCGACGCTCGTCGTGCTCTTCCTTGCGGAACTCGTGGTCGGCGCGAGCCTCGTCGACGTGACCCTCCACTCGGTCCTTGGCGTCGTGGTCGTGGTGACCGGCGGCGTAACCGGCGGTTCCGGCCGTGCCGGCGGCAGCGGCGTCGCGGCCGTCGAAGTCACGACGGTCACCGTCGTGCGTCGTGCCAGCGTTCGACAGGCCGTAGTAGCGGTAGAGCGCCTCTTCCTGCTCGACGTCGAGGTGCTTGTCAGCGTCCTGACGCGGGGCGTCCTTGATCTTGGCCTTCGTGTAGGGGAGGTGCAGGTCCTCACCCTCGACGCGGGCGCCCTCGAGCGGGATGAAGGACTCGGAGGTACCGAACAGGCCCGTGTTTACCGTGACCCAGGCGGGCTGGCTCGTCTGGTCGTCCAGGTAGACCTCGCCGACCGAACCGATCTTGTCGCCGTCGCTGTCGTAGGCCTTGCCGGATCGGGTGGCCAGAACGTCGTCAACGGAAAGCATTTTCGTTCTCCTTCGTGATGGCGGATGCACGCCGATCCGACCGGATTCGCATCCGTCCAGGTCGCCGTGCGGCTTGGCATCAGCCGATCATTTTTCCTGGCCGCTGTCACCACCCCCGGCCGCGAAAGGGGTCTGGACAGGATGCAACCTGGGGGTCTCCTCCGCGTCACCCGCCCCCCGGATCTCACCCGTGGGAGTGGACCCTGACACGCTTCAGGGCCATTTAGCGGCCTCATGGGGGTGAGAGCTCCACCCCTATGGCCAATACAGACATCCGCTACCCATCAGTTTTGTGACATGAATCACATTTTGCGCATCCTGTCCCGGTAGACTCATCTGAGACCCTGCACGGTCAGGACCCCTTGACCCCGCCCCGAGCATCACGGCCGCGAACACTCAGGGCGCGACGATGACGGTCTGCGCGGCGGCCACCCCGCCGATCAACAGCGGCGCGTCGGCCGGGGTAGAGCGCTTGAGCACGACGAGGCCGATCGGCCCGTCGATGTGGTGACGCGCCACTGACGTCAGCCGACCCGCAGCACGGGGGGCTCCGGGCACCATGACCTCGGCGCCGACCTCGGGAAGCGTGTGGTCGCTGCCGTCGAGATGGACGAACGCCAACCGCCGCGGCGGGCGACCCAGGTTGTGGACGCGGGCGACGGTCTCCTGCCCCCGGTAGCACCCCTTCTGCAGATGCACGGCGCTGCGCAGCCAGTCGAGCTCGTGCGGAATGGTCCGGTGGTCGACCTCGAGCAGCCCGTCAGGACGCCAGGCCGCGACGCGCAGCGCCTCCGCGGCCCACAGACCCGCCGGCTGAGCCTTGGCGAAGACCGCCTCGAACCGCTCGCGCGGCACGATGAGTTCGCGCCACCGACGCTCCGAACCAGGGTGCTGCGCGCTCGGACCGTACGCCGCGCTCATGGGGCCGAGCGCCGGCCACGGGTCACGCCAGGCGATGACGCCGGTCTCCCGCACCTGCTCGGGGGTCGACTCCTCGTCGTTCACCTCACCGATGACTGCGTGTTCGTCGGAGACGTCTGCCACCTCGACGCGCAGCATGAACTGCATGCGTCGCAGCCATGCGGCCAATTCGGCGCTGCGACCGGGATCGGTCGTCAGCCACGTCGCCTCGCCGTCGTCGACGACGTGCAGGGCGAACTCGACGTGCCCGTGCGGGCTGAGCACGAGCGTCTCCGTCGAGGTGAAGGGCGCCAGGTCGGCGAGGTGCTGCGTCGTCATCGAGTGCAGCCAGGAGAGGCGGTCGGGGCCGGCGACCCGCACGACGCCGCGGGCCGACAGATCGACGTGAGCCCGGCCCTGCTCGAGCGCGCGCTGCTCGGCGAGCGGGTTGCCGTAGTGGGCGGGCACCGATGCCCAGACGCCGTCGGCCGCCACGGCGCCGGGCAGGTCGAGGGACGGCGAGCGGTCACCCGCGTGGGCCGCATCATGCTGCGACGCGGGGGCGTTCGTCGGCGCGCCGGCATGGGCGGCGTCGACGGTGTCCGGATTCGTGGCCCGGTCCGCGTCCGAGACCTCAGGGGGCAGGGGCTGCATATCACTCACCGCACCACCGTACGCGCGGGTCCGCGCGGCTCCCAGGTGAGCCTCGGTCGGCCCACCTATGCTGGGGCCATGTCAGACGAGACCTCGATGCCGCACGCCGACGACGCGCCCGGCACCCCGGGCCCTTCGCCCCACGACGGCACGAGCGCGACGGGCGAGACGAGCGACGGTGCCAGCTCCCGCGCGACGAAGGCCCCCGGCCGGCGACGGAGGCGTAGCAAGCTGCGTGTCCTGCTCTACACGCTGCTCGCGCTGCTGCTCATCGTCGCCCTCGTCATCGGCGGGTTCTTCCTGTACCTCAAGTACGTGTTCGACTCGAACGTCTCGCGCGAGAAGCTCCTGCCGAGCTCGAACGTGACGCGAGACGCCGCGGCCGGGGACGCCCAGAACATCCTGTTGCTCGGCTCGGACAGCCGTAACACGAGCCTGCGTGACGGAAGCCGTTCCGACGTCATCCAGCTCGTCCACATCAGCAACGACCGCAAGCAGGTCTCCGTCGTGCACTTCCCGCGCGACTACTACGTCGACATCCCGGGCCACGGCAAGAACAAGATCAACGCCGCCTACGCGTACGGCGGCCCGACCCTGCTCATCCAGACGATCGAGAAGGCGACGAACGTCCACATCGATCACGTCGCGCAGATCGGGTTCAAGGGCTTCGAGAAGCTCACCGACGACATGGGCGGCGTCGACATCTACGTGCCGCAGGCCTTCGACGAGAAGGGATACGGCAGCTGGTCCAAGGGCATGAACCACATGAACGGCACCCAGGCCCGCCACTACGTCCAGGAGCGTCACCAGCTCAAGAACGGCGACATCGACCGTGGCAAGAACCAGCAGGCCTGGATTCTCGCCATGTTCAAGAAGGCCAAGACCCAGGGCGTCCTGACCAACCCGGTGACCATCACCAAGCTCGTCGGCGACATCTCCGACAACCTGGCCGTCGACGACGGATTCACCTCTGGGTACATGACGAGCCTCGCCTACAGCCTGCGCGACCTCGACACGCAGAACATCACCTTCTACACGGCGCCGTACACCGGTTTCGGCAACGAGGGCGCCGCAGGATCGGTCGACTACGTCGATGAGGCAGGCCTCGAGAAGCTGAGCGACGGCCTGCGCAAGGACGACATGTCCGGCGTCCCGAACGGGCGCGTGGGCGCTGCGAGCTGAGGCCCAGGACGCGGAAAGCCCCTGCGCGCGGCTCGATCGAGAGGCACGTCACCGGATAGCCTGGTGCCGTGCCTTTCGAACTTGATGTCAACATGCCCATCGAACTCGCCCCCCTCGCCTGGCTCGTCGGCCGCTGGGAGGGCGCCGGTGTCATCGGCTACCCCGGCATGGAGTCGGCCAACTTCGGCCAGGAACTCGTCGTCAGCCACGACGAGCGCCCCTTCCTCGAGTGGCACTCGCGCATGTGGAAGCTCGACGAGCAGGGCAACAAGACGGACACCATCGACACGGAGTTCGGCTACTGGCGCCCGCTGGAGAACAACGAGGTCGAGTTCATGGTGACGCACCCGAGCGGCATCGTGGAGATGTACTACGGCAACACCTCCCCCGCGAAGATCGAACTGCGCACCGACGGCGTCATCCGCTCGCCGCAGGCGCCCGAGTACACGGCCGGCGCGCGCATGCTCGGCTACGTCAACTCCAACCTCATGTGGGCCTACGACGCGGCGCTCAACGGCAAACCGCTGCAGAGCTACGCCTCGGCCGAGCTCAAGCGCGTCGACTGACGTTCTGCGCTCCTGCCTGACGCGCCGGTGGGCGCCGCCTCCCTCACCGGGTGCGGCGCCCATCGGCGTCCGTGGTGGTTCGAGCGGCAATCGTGCCGACGACCTGGTGCGGACAACCGGGCTTGCGGGCGCTCAGACGAGACGCGCCACCGCGACGGGCACGAGGCCACAGACGAGGACGCACGCACACCCCGCGGCGAGCTGCGCCCGCGTGTGGGCGGACGTCGCAAGCGTCACCGTCGTACGCAGGCACGCCCACGACAACAGGCCCGCCGCGCCACCAGCCAGGGCGGCCGACGCGACCGATGCGCCCGCGATGACGGCGCCGCACCCGGCGATCGCGCCGAGCACGCACTGCGCCGCACCCAGTTCGAGGCGCCGTGACGTCGCCCCCGCCACGCCGTCGAGGACG
>NZ_LSJT01000137.1:0-4411 GCF_001556795.1 Dermacoccus sp. CCH2-D9 | reverse complement strand
GGGGCGGGTGGCGACGACGGACGACATGAATGGCCTCTCTCGGCGAGCGAGCATCCACCGGGTGCTCGCCTGGGTGGTGAATGGTTAGACCTCATCACCGCGTGGCTGAGAAAGAGCTAAGAGAGTGCGTTAGGGCTGGCCTCGGCCATGTGCAGGACCGGGTCTGCCGTTCGAGGAGCGGGGGCGCGCATCAGCCGAGGAGCGAGGTTTCGCTCCTCGGCTGTCTGACGCCTGCTCCTACGAGGTCAGCGGGCTTCGGTGAACTCGACGATGCGGCCCGCGACCGGGTCGTACTTGCGCAGCACGAGACGGTCGGGCGTCGTGCGGCGGTTCTTGCGCGTCGTGTAGCTGTAGCCCGTGCCCGCGGTGGAGCGCAGGGTGATCTTCGGGCGGTTCGTCGTGCGGGTCATGGTCTTCTCCTTCGTTCGACGGTGGGTTCAACATCCCTTTAGTGAGAATCATTCCCATATAGGCGGGCGTGGCGTTGGGGTACGTGGCAATCGCACGAGATGGCGAGTAACTCATGAGTGGGCGGGAAGTGGCGCGCCAAGTGTGAGTTGCCCGCCATCCTGCGCGAGCACCGGGGATGCGACGCGCTCGTGACCATCACAACTGCCTCCATCGGGGGCGGCGTCGCAATGGCCGTTGAATGTGGACAAGAATCGCAGATGGGTGCACGCCAGTGCGAAGACGAGGCCCCGGCTACGCCATGAGTGCCCCACCGGCGTCCCGCCGAGGGCTCAGCCCTCGAACAAGCGCGCGACATCGGCGCCGCTGACCTCGTCGAACGAGGCCTGCGACCACATCGGCTGGCGATCCTTGTCGACGAGTTGCGCGCGCACACCTTCGACGAAGTCGCCGTGTTCGATGAGGCCGCGCGCGAGCACCATGTCCTGAGCGAGCACCTCGTGCACCGAGTCCATGCCCGCCGCGCGCCGCATCGCCTCGACCGTCGCGGCGACAGACAACGGTGAACGCTGCGTCAGCAGGCCGGCCGCCTCACGTGCGGCCTCGACGTCGGACGTACGCAGCGTCTCGAGCACCTCGGACGGCGCGCGCAGATGCTCGCCGGAGCCGAAGGCCTCGTCGATCCAAGCCCGCTGCGCACCGAGAGGTGCATTGCCAGCGGCATCGAAAGACGCGAGCCGCGCAACGGCTGCGTCAGCGTCAGCACCCTCGGCGAGACGCTCGAGAACCGTTGCCCACGAGTCGGATTCGATGACGACGTCACTCAGCCCGACGTAGCAGGCGTCGGCGCCACCAACCGTCGTGCCTGTCAGTGCGAGGTAGGCGCCCGTGCCGCCCGGCGCGCGCGAGAGAAGGTAGAGCGCGCCCACGTCGGGGAAGAATCCGATGATCGTCTCGGGCATCGCGACCTTCGTGCGCTCCGTCGCGACGCGCAGCCCGGCGAACGCCGAGATGCCGACGCCGCCACCCATGACGATGCCGTCCTGATGGCTGACGATGAGCTTCGGGTAGTCGGCGATGAGCGCGTTCATGCGGTACTCGTCGCGGAAGAACTCGAACGCGCGCTCGCCGTCGCCGTCGACGAACGCTTCACGGACGCTGCGCACGTCACCGCCCGCGCACAGGCCGCGCTCGCCGGCGCCCTCGATCGTGATGGCGGTGACGGAGTCGTCGTCGCGCCACTGCTCCAGCGCGGCGCTCACGGCGTTCACCATGTCGGTCGTGAGCGCGTTGATGGCCTTGGGCCGGTTCAGCAGGATGCGCGCGAGTGAACCGCGACGGGCGACGAGGACGTCCGGCGTCGCGGTCTCGGTGAAATCGTCGGTCGTCGTGTCGGGCATGCGCGCCTCCTCGGGCGGGTGCGGCCAGTGCGGCTGGTGATCCCGGTCACCATAACCTCCACGCCCGACAACCCCGCCATTCCGCGGAAAGGGAGGGAGCGCCGAGCGTGTTGGCACGTACGAGACGCGCCCCCACCCGTCGGAATCGCCAGATCGCCGACCGTTGCCGGCCGACGCGAGAGGCGCGCGCCGCGGACTGCGCGCCTGCGACGAACCGCGAGGAGCGGTGGCCCGCCCGCGAGGTGCGTTCACGAATGAGAGCCACGCGCCGAGACCGTAGCGTCTGTGGTGCGGACGAGTGGCGCCTCATTAACCCGCTATTCATGCGCGGGGGGTAGGGATGTAGTGGTGAGTTCGTCGAAGTCTCGTCTTGCCGTTCCGCGCCCGACCAAGGCGCTCGTTGCCGGTTATCGCGCGGCTCGCCCAGCCGTCGCGCCGCTCGATCTGCCGACGCTGTCCGGTGAGCGCCCGCAGGTGGTGGCGCATCGCGGGGCGTCGCACCACGAGCCGGAGCACACGCTCGAGGCGTACGAACGCGCCATCCGCGTCGGTGCCGACGCGCTCGAGTGTGACGTCCGGCTGACCGCTGACGGCCATCTCGTCTGCGTGCACGATCGCACGGCGAAGCGGACGTCGAACGGGCGTGGCGCGATCTCGAACCTGGAGCTTGCAAAGCTCGAGGGCCTCGATTGGGGGTCGTGGAAGGCGCGTCTCGAATCTGACGACACCGACGACGACTGGGAGATCGCCGACCGCAGCGGCTCACGCCTGCTCACGTTCAAGGAGTTGCTGCGCACGACGCTCGACGCCGGGCGCCGCGTCGACCTCGCCGTCGAGACGAAGCATCCGTCGAAGCACACCGGACGCGTCGAGAAAGAACTGGCGCGCGCGCTCGCCGAATTCGGCCTCGACACGCCGGACCCGTCGCGTTGCAACGTCCGCGTCATGTCGTTCTCGCTGCCCGCCGTCTCCCGCATGACGACGCTGGCGCCGCAGGTGCCGCTCGCGTGGCTCATGGAGGGTGTCGTGCCGCAGCGCATCCGCGGCGGCCAACTGCCGCCCGGCATCTCAATCGCGGCGATGAGCGTCGGCATGCTGCGCCGCAACCCGGGCCTCGTCGCCGAACAGCACGCACGCGGACACGAGGTGCACGTGTGGACGGTCGACGACCCCGACGACATCCAACGCTGCCTGCGCAACGGTGTCGACGCCATCATCACCAACAAGCCCAAGAAGGCGCTCAAAGCTCGAGAGGCGTTCTGGGGCTGAGGGCAGGCGACACGGAGGGAGCCGCAGCCCTGCTGTATCGGGGCGCGTGGGGGTGCGACGCGGTCAGACGTGCTGACGTGGCACATCACCGCGGCTGCGGCATCCAGACCTCCGACTCGGAGTCGTCGGGGCAGTAGTGGCCGTTGGGAATCGTCTGCAGCTCGATGAGCATGCCCCACGGCGCCTTGACGTAGACGCTGCCGTTGCCCGGCGAATCCTCGTACCAGCTGTTGCCGTGCACCTCCGACAGCGCGATGCCCCCGGCGTCGACGAGGCGCTGTAGCGAGCCGTCGATGTCGTCGCAGTAGAAGCTGATGTGTTTGAGTCCGAAGTCGGCGAGTCCCGCCGCGGCGCGTTGCTCGCCACTGATCTCGAAGACCTCGAGGCCCGGGCCCTCGCCGATGACGAACATGTGCTGCTTGTGGATCGCGGCGCCCCGCGGCAGCCCGAGCTGCCGCTCGACCTCGTCGCCGCTGCGTGGCTCGTCGTCGGTGCTCAACCCGTCGTAGGCCACCTTCGCGCCGAGACCGTCGACGAAGAAACGCGTGGCGGCCTCGAGATCGGGCACGGTGACGCCGATGTGCTGGATGCCGCGGGGCAGGGGGTGTGATGTGGGTGCGCTGGTGTCGTGGTCGCTCATGTCGTCGACCGTAGGCCCGAGCCGCGCATCCTGCACGCTTCTGTCCAGCTCGGCGGTCATGAAATCGAGCGAAATGGGCGGATACGAGCGGCAGAGCGCTCGAAGTCACCCATTTCGCTCGGATTCGTCGCGGCGCACCCGTGGGGCCGCGCACCCAACCCCACGCCCGTTGCGATGTGTGGCAAGGTTGAACGAACGCTGAACACCACCCCGCCCCGCGAGGTCCGACCGCACGAGGTAGCCACGACATGTCGAGCGACGCCCGCGTCCGCACTGTCCGCCTGGACTGGACGCTCGAATCCGTGCCCAGCATCCGCCGCACCATTGTCGACGACCTCTCCGACGGCGAGATCAGCGACGAAGTCATCGGCGAATGCGAGATCGTCGTCAGCGAACTCGTCACCAACGCCATCCGCCACGCCAAGCCCCTGCCCGACGGCAGCATCCGCGTGCACTGGAAGGTGCGCGCCCCGCGCGTCGAGATCGAAGTGACCGACGGCGGCGGCGACGACATCCCCATGCCCAAACCCAAGAGTGAATGGGTCAACTCTGGCCGCGGCCTGCGCATCGTCCGCTCCCTCGCCCACGAATGGGGCGTCAGCGACGAACGCAACGGCCGCACGGTGTGGGCCAGTTTGGGCGGCCCGTCGCGCAGGCGCGCCTGACCTCGCAAGCTCGGGCAGGCCGCCTCCGC
>NZ_LSJT01000136.1:0-8888 GCF_001556795.1 Dermacoccus sp. CCH2-D9 | reverse complement strand
CGTCCTCGTCTTCATCGTCTGGGGTGCGGCGAGCAACCGCCTCGCGCCCGACACCGCGTCGGCGGCGCTCATCGCGCTGTACGTGCCGGCGCTCGTGTCGTTCGCGATGATGCTCCTGCATGCTGATGACGGCGTCAGCCGCATCATCACGTTCATCCTCGTGACGATCGGCAGTGACATCGGCGGCTACGTCGCCGGCGTGCTGTTCGGCAAGCACCCGATGGCGCCGACCGTCAGCCCCAAGAAGTCGTGGGAGGGCTTCGCCGGGTCGTGGCTGAGCTGCGTCGTCATCGGCGTGCTGACGGTGACCCTCATCCTGCACGCGCCGTTCTGGGTCGGCATCCTGCTCGGCTCGCTCGTCGTCGTCGCGGCCACCGTCGGCGATCTGTGCGAGTCGATGATCAAGCGCGATCTCGGCATCAAGGACATGAGCAACCTCATCCCGGGTCACGGCGGTCTCATGGACCGTCTCGACTCGCTCGTTCTCGCGGCCCCCGTCACCTGGGCCGTTCTCACCGCGTTCGCCAGCTGAGGCGAGGAGTTCTTCCATTGAGCACCACCGAATCGACCACGACCGACCTGCCCGAGCCGACGGCGAAGCGTCCCGTTCCGGGCCAGCTGACGTTCACCGCGCCGCGGCGCGGCAAGCCGCCGAAGCACCTGGCGGACTTCGACCTCGCCGGGCGTCAGGCGTTAGCGAAGGAGCTCGGGCTGCCCGCGTTCCGCGCCAAGCAGCTGTCGAACCACTACTTCGAACGCTTCGTCGCCGACCCTGCCGAGATGACGGACCTGCCGAAGAACGGGCGCGAGGAGATGGTCGCGCAGCTCATGCCGACGCTGCTGACGAGCATCAAGACGCTCGTCGCCGACGGCGGTAACACGCTCAAGCAGGTGCACCGCCTGTTCGACGGCGCGCTCGTCGAGAGCGTCATCATGCGCTACCCCGGCCGCGTCACGATGTGCATCTCCAGCCAGGCCGGCTGCGGCATGAACTGCCCGTTCTGCGCGACCGGGCAGGAAGGGCTGACGCGCAACCTCACGACGGCGGAGATCGTCGAGCAGGTCGTCGCCGGCGCGCGGTTGCTGCGCTCCGGCGAGCTGCCCGGCCTCGACGACGACGAGCGCGAGACGCCGCTGCGCGTCAGCAACGTCGTGTTCATGGGCATGGGGGAGGCGCTCGCCAACTACCGCCAGGCGATCGACGCGATCAAGCGGCTCGTCTCGCCCGCCCCGGAGGGGCTCGGCATGTCGGCTCGCGGCGTGACGATGTCGACGGTCGGTCTCGTGCCGGCCATCGACAAGCTCGCGGCCGAGGGCATTCCGGTGACGCTGGCGCTGTCGCTGCACGCGCCCGACGACGAACTGCGCAACGAGCTGGTGCCCATCAACACGCGCTGGAGCGTCGACGAGGCCCTCGATGCGGCGCATCGCTACTTCGAGGCGACGGGGCGTCGCGTCAGCATCGAGTACGCGCTCATCAAGGACATCAACGACCAGGGCTGGCGCGCGGATCTGCTCGCGAAGAAGCTCAACGCGCGTGGCAAGGGGTGGGTGCACGTCAACCCGATCCCGCTCAACCCGACGCCGGGCTCGAAGTGGACGGCGTCGCGCAAGGGCGTCGAGCAGAACTTCGTCGAGCGCCTACGCGCGGGCGGCATCCCGACGACGGTGCGCGACACGCGTGGTTCCGACATCGACGGAGCGTGCGGGCAGCTCGCCGCCAAGACGGCCTGACACGAGCAGCTCGCCCCGATCATCGCCCCAAATGCGTCATTCGTGATGCGTTTGGGCCGATGATGCGTCAAGCCTGAGGCTGCGATGAGCTCAGGCGCCCGTCAACACTGCGAACGCCTCCGCGGGCGTCTCGACGAGGTGGAGGTGGTCGGCGAAGCGTCGCCCCGCCGCGAGCGCGGTGAGCGCCGGCCAGACGGGGACGACGTCCGTCCACTGTGCGCGCCCGACGAGGACGAGGTGCGGCAGCGGCACGTCGTCGGCGGCGTAGTACAGCGGCGTGACGCTCTGGAAGATCTCCTGCACGGTGCCCGCGGCGCCCTCGAGGACGATGATGCCGCCGCTGGCGCCGGCGAGCAGGTCGTCCTCGCGCAGGGCGTTGGAGAAGAACTTGGCGATGACGTCACCGAAGACGTTGGGCGGTTCGTGGCCGTAGAACCACGTCGGGATGCCGACGCTGCGCACGTCGTCACCCGCGCCATCAGCCACGCCCAGCAGCTCGCGCGACGCGAAAGCGCTGTGCGCCCAGGCGTCGATGCTCGGACGGAACGACTCGACGCTCGCCAGGCACTCCAGCGCCGTGTCGAGGCCGCCGACGCGGTCAGCCGCGCCGAGGTTCGCAGCCTCCATCGCGCCGGGCCCGCCGCCGGTCAGGACGACGTGGCCGCCGCCGGCGAGATCACGCGCCAACCGGGCGATCTCGGCGTACGCGGTACTCGTGCGTCCCATCGCGTGACCACCCATGATGCCGACGGTGCGTCGGCCCTCGAGGCTCTCGTGCAGGGCGTCGCGCATCGACTCGTCGTGCAGCCCGCGCATGGCGCCCGCATAGGCGTCATGCGCCACGCGGCAGTCACGCGACCAGCGATACGCCTGCGCGTCAGGGGTGTGTTCGTAGCCGCGCTCGAGGCCAGCATAGAGCTCGCCGGCGGAGTAGAGACGCGCGCGGTAGGGGTCGATCGGCAGGTGCGGATCGCTGGGAAACAGGATGGCGCCGCGGTCGGTCAACGTCCGAGCCGTGGACGCCGGCACGTGGCCGCCGAGCACGACGAGACCGTCGAAGCGGTTCGGCAGAGCGATCAACGCCTCGCCGGCAGCGCTGGCGAGGTCGACGCCCTGCAGCCGCAGACCGCTGACGGTTCCGCCGTCCTGCAGATGGGCGAGCAGCTCGTCGGCCGAGTGGATCTCACGAAGCATGAGGCCAAGCGTGGCACACGAGCGATTCGTCGCCGAGCACGGCGGCGAACTCACCCGGAACCTCGCGATCACGAGGCAAGATGGGTGTATGACCGACGTCACGTTCGACCACGCCTCACTCCACGTGCGCAGCCTCGACGACCCCGAGGGGTTCTGGCTCGAGGCCGCCAGCGGCGTCGACTGGATCACCCGACCCAAGGGGGCGCTCGACGCCTCGAGCGCCCCGCTGTACCGCTGGTTTCCCGACGCGCGGCTCAACACCTGCTACAACGCGCTCGACCGGCACGTCATCGCCGGCCGCGCCGATCAGCCGGCGCTCATCCACGACAGCGCCGTCACCGGCACGAGCCGCACGTACACCTACGCCGAACTGCTCGACGAGGTCGCCCGCCTCGCCGGGGTGCTCCAGGCGCTCGGGGTGGAGAAGGGCGACCGGGTCGTCATCTACATGCCGATGATCGCGGAGGCCGTCATCTCGATGCTCGCCTGCGCGCGCATCGGGGCGGTGCACTCGGTTGTGTTCGGCGGCTTTGCGCCCACCGAGCTGGCCGCACGCATCGACGACGCCCAGCCCAAGGTCGTGCTGTCCGCGAGCTGCGGCGTCGAGCGCACCCGCGTCATCGAGTACAAGCCGATGCTCGACGCGGCACTCGCCCGCGCGTCGCACGAGGTGGGGCACTGCGTCATCGTGCAGCGCCCGCAGTGCGAGGCGAGCCTGGGGGAGAAGGACTTCGACTGGGCGCAGGTCATGGCGCCTGGTGCGGTGCAGCCCGCCGGCTGCGTCGCCGTCGCGGCCACCGACCCGCTCTACATCCTCTACACCTCCGGCACGACGGGGCGGCCGAAGGGCATCGTGCGTGACAACGGTGGCCATGCCGTGGCCCTGACGTGGTCGATGAAGCACGTCTACGGCATGGAGGCCGGTGACGTGTGGTTCACGGCCAGCGACGTCGGCTGGGTGGTCGGCCACTCCTACATCGTCTACGCGCCGCTGTTCGCGGGCCTGACGACGGTGCTGTACGAGGGCAAGCCCGTCGGCACCCCGGACGCCGGCGCGTTCTGGCGCATCGTCGAGCAGTACGGCGTCGCGGGCCTGTTCACGGCGCCGACGGCGATCCGCGCGATCAAGAAGGAGGATCCGGACGGCTCGTTGATCGCCGGGCACGACCTGTCGTCGTTGCGGACGCTCTTCCTCGCCGGTGAGCGCCTCGACCCCGACACCTACGCCTGGGCGCACGACAAGCTCGGGGTGCCGGTCGTCGACAACTGGTGGCAGACGGAGACGGGGTGGCCCATCGTCGCGAACCCGGTCGGCATCGAGTCGTTCGCGCCGAAGCCCGGATCGGCGACCAAGCCCCTGCCCGGCTACGACGTGCAGGTGCTCGCGCCCGACGGCTCGCCCGTCGAACCAGGCGTCGAGGGTGCCGTGTGCCTCAAGCTGCCGCTGCCGCCCGGTACGCTCGCGACGCTGTGGGGTGGCGACGAGCGCTACGTCAGCTCCTACCTGTCCGCGTTCGAGGGCTACTACCTCACCGGTGACGGCGGCTACATCGACGACGACGGGTACGTGTGGGTCATGGGCCGCACCGACGACGTGCTCAACGTCGCGGGGCATCGCCTGTCGACGGGCGCCCTCGAGGCCGCGCTCGCGGGGCACCCCGCCGTCGCCGAGTGCGCCGTCATCGGGGTCGCCGACCAGCTCAAGGGCCAGGTGCCGCGGGCGCTCGTCGTGCTCAAGGCCGGGCGGGAGTACACCGACGACGAGTTGCTCACCGTCCGCGACGAACTCAAGGCGCGCGTGCGCGCCGAGGTCGGGGCGCTCGCCTCGCTCAGCGACGTCGACGTCGTCCAGGCCCTGCCGAAGACGCGATCGGGCAAGATCCTGCGCAAGACGATGCGCCAGATGGCCGACGGTGAGACGCCCCAGGTGCCCGGCACGATCGAGGATGCCAGCGTCCTCGACGCTCTCGGTGAGGTGCTGCGCCACCACTCGTGACGTTCGCGACGCCGCGCGGCGTCGTCCGCGCCGGCTATGACGAGCTGGTGCTGCACCTCGGCGCGGCGGCTGCCGATCTCGGCGCATGCCGAGAACGGTTCGTCCCCGGCACCGCATCGGTCCCGGGGACGAACGCTACGTCACTCGAACTCAGCCGAGCTTTCGAAATCAGCCGAGCTTCGTCACCTCGAGCGTCACGCCGTGCTGACGCAGGCGCTCGGCATACGGCGCCCCGAGGGCGACGGCGGGCGTGAGGACGCCGCCGTCCGCCTCGCCGGGCAGCGTCGGCAGGTCGCCGAGCGCCAGCGTCACGGCCGCCTCGCCGAGCATGACGGCCGTCGCCTTGTAGCCCGGGTCGCCCTGCGAGGCGACGATCGAGCGGTAGCGGGCGCCGCTCGTCGTCGTCGAGCGGATGTCCATGCGGAAGAAGCCCTTCTCGCGCGCTTCCTCGCTCGGGCCGCTGCCCGGCGCGGGGACGAGGCGTTCGAGCAGCGGGCGCAGACGCTTGACGCCCATCGCGCCGAAGCCCGCCCCCAGCGCACCCGCGACGGCGTACGCCATCGCGCGACCCTTGACGCCCTTGCCGGCCTTCATCACCTCGCGGTAGCGGAAACCCGAGCCGTACGCGTGGCCGAGCAGCGCGTTGCTGCGGCGCACGATGCGCGTGTTGTAGGAGGCCATGAGGAACGGCGCGACCCACGCGTCGACGTCGTCGGAGTACCACACCGACAGCGAGTCCTTGAACTCGCCGCTCGGCTCGCGCGAGCGGTCGGGGGAGAGGGAGAACTTGTCGCCGGCGATCTTGCGGCGAGCGGGGTCGTCGGCGATGTCGTCGGCCTGCTGCATCGCCGAGGCGATCGTCCCGCCGCTCATGCCGCCCTTCATCGACGCGTACTCGGTCGTCGCCGTGAGCTCCCCGTCACCGGCCTCACGCGCCGTCTGGGCGAGCAGGAAGACGCCGAGGTCGGAGGGCACCGAGTCGTAGCCGCACGAGTTGACGATGCGTGCGCCGTTCGCGCGGGCCGTCGCGTCGTAGCGGTCGATGCAGTCGTGGGCGCAGAGCACCTCGCCGGTGAGGTCGACGTAGTGGGTGCCGGCCTCGGCACAGGCGCCGACGAGCGGCAGACCGTGGCGCGCGTACGGGCCGACGGTGGAGATGACGACGCGTGCCCGGTTCGCGAGGGCGTGCAGCGACGCCTCGTCGCCGGAGTCGGCTGTCACGATGCCCCAACCGGCGGCGGCTGCGGCCTCGGTGCTCAGGTCGTCGCGCACCTTCTCGACCTTCGAGGCGGTGCGTCCGGCGAGGGCGATGCGGATGTCATTCGGCGCGTGCTCGGCGAGGTGCTTCGCGACGAGCCGGCCGACGAACCCGGTCGCGCCGTAGAGGACGATGTCGAATTCTCGCGTCGTATCAGTCATGCTCCGCAGGCTACCGGTGAGTCACCTGCGCTGCCCACATACCTGAGGGGGGCCTCGATTACTCGTGTGGCCACATTGTGTGCGAATCTGTCCGCATGATGGATGGTGTGGCATGGCGCTGAGTGCATTCGAACTGTACTCGATCGGTATCGGACCCTCGTCGTCCCACACCGTCGGTCCGATGCGAGCCGCGGGGCGGTTCCTCGAATCCCTGCGCGAGGCAGGGCTCTTCGACGACGTCGCGCGCGTCCAGGTCGAATTGTGCGGGTCGCTCGGGCAGACCGGCCACGGGCACGGCTCCGACAAGGCGGTCGTCCTCGGCCTGATGGGTGAGGACCCGGAGACGGTCGACACCGACACCGCGGACGCGCGTTTCCACGCGGTCAAGGAGACCCACCGCCTTCTGCTCGGCGGCCTGCGCGCGGTGCCCCTCGACGACGACGACCTCGTCCTGCACCGCCGCAAGACGCTGCCCGGGCACCCGAACGGCATGATCGCTCGGGCGCTCGGCGCTGACGGATCGGTGCTTCTCGAGCGCGTCTACTACTCCGTCGGAGGCGGGTTCGTCGTCGACGAGGACGCGCTCGGCGCCGACCGTGTCGTGCAGGACACGACGCCCGTCGAGTTCCCGTTCAACACGGGCAAGGAACTGCTCGAGATCTGTGCGCGCACGGGTCTGCCGATCAGCGAGGTCATGATGCGCAACGAGCTGTCGTGGCGCACCGAGGAGGAGGTGCGCTCGGGCATGCTGCACCTGTGGTCGGTCATGGATCAGTGCATCACCAACGGTTTCTCGACCGAGGGCACCCTCCCCGGCGGGCTCAAGGTGCCGCGCCGCGCCCCCGCCATCCACCGTGCGCTGCAGCAGCAGGTCGAGCCCGGCTACCCGATCGACCCGCTCGATGTCATGGACTGGGTCAACCTGTTCGCCATGGCCGTCAACGAGGAGAACGCCGCGGGCGGGCGCGTCGTCACCGCGCCGACGAACGGTGCGGCCGGCATCATCCCCGCCGTCCTCAAGTACTACGTCAAGTTCGTCCCCGGCGCGGATGAGGACGGCATCGTCCGGTTCCTGCTGACGGCTGCGGCCATCGGCATCCTGTTCAAGGAGAACGCCTCCATCTCGGGCGCCGAGGTCGGCTGCCAGGGCGAGGTCGGCTCGGCGTGCGCGATGGCGTCCGGTGCGTTGTGCGAGGTCATCGGCGGCAACCCCGAGCAGGTCGAGAACGCCGCCGAGATCGGCATCGAGCACAACCTCGGCCTGACGTGCGACCCTGTCGGCGGGCTCGTGCAGATCCCGTGCATCGAACGCAACGCGATCGCCTCGATGAAGGCGATCAACGCCGCTCGCCTGTCGCGTCGCGGTGACGGCAAGCACACCGTCAGCCTCGACCAGGCGATGAAGACGATGCGCGAGACCGGCCGAGACATGAGCGTCAAGTACAAGGAGACGGCACGCGGCGGGCTGGCCGTCAACGTCATCGAGTGCTGACGTCCGGGCGAGCGGCGGCCGTCACCGGGTCTCACTGAGGCGCTGAGTGGCGACGCCTCGCGTCGTGAGCGATGGTTCGTCGCAGCGGGCTCGGGGGCGGTTGTCAGACGTCTCGTACACAATGGGGGCGTGACCACCCAGCGCACCGTCTCCCTGCTCGGCTCCACCGGTTCGATCGGCACCCAGGCGTGCCAGATCGCGCGGAACAACCCCGAGCGCTTCCGCATCGTCGCGCTCAGCTCCGGCGGGCGTGACCTCGAGCTCGTCGCGCGTCAGGCCGTCGAGTTCGACGTCGAGCTCGTCGGTATCGCCTCCGGTGACGCGGCACGGCTCGAGACGCTCATCGCCGATGCGGCGTCGGGCGCAGGCAAGCAGGTTGTCAGCCGCGTCGTCAGTGGTGACGACGCGTCGGTGCAGGTCGCGAGCGTCGGCGCGGACGTCGTGCTCAACGGCATCACCGGTTCGATCGGTCTGCGCCCGACGATCGCAGCGCTCGAGGCGGGCAGCACGCTGGCGCTCGCGAACAAGGAGTCGCTCATCGTCGGTGGCCCGATCGTCAAGCGTCTCGAAAGGCCCGGGCAGATCGTGCCCGTCGACTCGGAGCACTCGGCCATCGCGCAGGCGCTCACCTCCGGTACGCACGACGAGGTTCGCAAACTCGTCGTCACCGCCAGTGGAGGGCCGTTTCGCGGCATGAGCCGCGCCGAGCTGGCCGACGTCACACCCGCACAAGCCCTGAAGCACCCCAACTTCGCGATGGGCAAGGTCATCACGACCAACTCGGCGACGCTCGTCAACAAGGGCCTCGAGGTGATCGAGGCCCACCTGCTGTTCGACATCCCGATCGATCGTGTCGAGACGGTTGTGCACCCGCAGCAGTACATCCACTCGATGGTCGAGTTCGTCGACGGCGCCGTCGTCGCACAGCTCGGCCTGCCGACGATGCTCGTGCCGATCGCGATGGGCCTCGACTGGCCGCACCGCATCGCGGGCGTGGAGACACCGATCGACTGGACGAAGGCGATGGACTGGCGGTTCGAACCTCTCGACGAC
>NZ_LSJT01000135.1:0-1220 GCF_001556795.1 Dermacoccus sp. CCH2-D9 | reverse complement strand
CGGGGCCTCACCCGCGCCGATGACGTCACGGAACCACATCCACGCCTCAGGGTTGATCGGCTCGCCGACCGAGCCGAGCACCCGGATGCTCGACAGGTCGTACTCCTGCGGGATCTCCTCGCCCCACTTCATGCAGGTGCGGATCGCCGTCGGCGCCGTGTAGAAGATCGACACCTTCTTGTCGGCGATGATCTCCCACCAGCGACCCTGATGCGGGGTGTCGGGCGTGCCCTCGTACATGACCTGCGTCGCGCCGTTCGCGAGCGGGCCGTATGTGATGTAGCTGTGGCCGGTGATCCAGCCGACGTCGGCGGTGCACCAGTAGACGTCCGTGTCGGGGTGGACGTCGTGGACGACGGCGTTCGTGTACGCCGCCTGCGTCAGGTAGCCGCCCGAGGTGTGGAAGATGCCCTTCGGCTTCCCCGTCGTGCCCGAGGTGTAGAGGATGAACAGCGGGTGCTCCGCATCGAAGTTCTCGACCTCGACGACGGGTTCGGCGGCCTCGAGCGCCTCGTCCCACCACATGTCCTTGTCACCCATCGTGACGTCCTCGCCGGTGCGCTTGACGACGAGTACGCGCTGCACGCTCGTCTCCCCGCTGACGGCCTCGTCGACGGCCGGCTTGAGCGCGCTCGGCTTGCCGCGGCGATAGCCGCCGTCAGCGGTGATGACGACCTTCGCCTCACCGTCGGCGATGCGGGTGCGCAGCGCGTCCGCCGAGAAGCCGCCGAAGACGACGGAGTGGACGGCGCCGATGCGCGCGCACGCGAGCATCGAGATGACGGCCTCGGGGATCATCGGCAGGTAGATCGCGACGCGGTCACCCGCTTCGACGCCGGCGGCGCGCAGAGCTCCGGCGGCGCGCTGCACGCGCTCGGTGAGGTCGGCGTACGTGATGGCCTGCTCGTCGCCCGGCTCGCCGACGAAGTGGATGGCAACGCGCTCGCCGTTGCCCGCCTCGACATGGCGGTCGGCGCAGTTGTAGGCGACGTTGAGCTCACCTCCGACGAACCATTTCGCGACGGGCGCGTCGGACCAGTCGAGGACCTCGTCGAAGTCCTTGCTCCAGGTGAGGCGCTCGCGGGCCTGCTTCGCCCAGAACGCGAGGCGGTCGGCGCCGGCCTCTTCGTACAGCGACGCCTGGCCCACGGCCTGGGCCGTGAAGGCCTCGCTCGGGTGGAAGGGGCCGGGCGTGGGGTCGGGGGTTTCGCTCATGGCGG
>NZ_LSJT01000134.1:0-25629 GCF_001556795.1 Dermacoccus sp. CCH2-D9 | reverse complement strand
GGCATATGCCATCATCCCATACTGTCAACGAATTAATGACGCGCGACACTAGGGGTGGTTTCTTCATCCTCTGGCCTCGGTAGCGTCGCGTCATGGCCGATTGTGCGCTCGAGTTGAGCTTCGACGAGCGCAGCGCCACCGCCGTCGAGGATCAGTGGCGGGCGCTGCGATTCCTCTGCCTGCCGTCGCAACTCGACCACCGTGGCATGACGAACGCGCCGCACCTGTCGCTCGTCGTCGCATCTGCGATTCCCGACGACGTGGTCGCCCGCGCCCGCGAGTTCTTCGCCGCCGCGTTGCCGATCCGTCTCGACGTGCGCGGCCTCATCGCGTTCGGCGCGGGCTCACGGGTGACGCTCGCGCACCTCGCCGAGCCGCCCCGTGCCGTCGTCGATGAGGTGACGGCGCTGCGTCAGGCGTCATCCCTCGTCCGCCACCCGGTGTGGACGCCGCACGTGACGCTCGGTCGGCGCATCCCGCGCGATCGACTCGGGGAGGCCATGGCCGCCGTCGACGCCCGCGGTGGTGAGCCGGCGCCTGACGTCCTCGTTGCCGACCGTCTGCGGTGGTGGGATCCCGCGACCGCGACGATCGACGTCCTCGCCCAAGCCTGACGGTGCACCCGGCCCCACGGAGCCCCCGCGGCACCCCTCAGAGCCGCCGGCATCGCCCGGAAACGCGTCATCCTCGACGCGTTTCCGGGCGATGATCCGCTGCTTTCGCTCCGCGGCAGACGGCTGCTCGTCTCACGGGTCGGCGCGCGAATCGAGGGTTCATCAGGTGCGGGCCTAGCCTCGATCGTCATGAGCGCCCATGCCGAACGCACCTTCGCCGACCTCGTCACCGACGAACGTGAACTGCTGCTGTTCGCCATGACGCCGCCGCGCGCGACGACGAGTGCCGAACGTGCGCAGGAGATCGCCGACGCGACCCTCACGCGTCTCGACGGCCTCGACGTTGACGCGCTCATCCTCTACGACCTCGACGACGAGTCGGATCGCACCGACGACGACCGACCGTTCCCCTACCTCGAGACGATGGACCCGGCCGACTTCCTCGCCGGCCCGCTCGCCGGGTGGGGTGGTAACGCGATCGTCTACCGCTGCGTCGGCAAGTACGACGAGGCGCAGCTGCGCGACTTCCTCACCTCACGCCGTCAGGGTGACGCGACCGTCTTCGTCGGCGCCAGTTCGTCCGACAAGCCGGTGCGGACGAGCCTGCCGCGCGCCGTCGACCTCGCCGCCGAGCACGAGCACGTGACGCTCGGCGGGGTCGTCATCCCCGAACGCCACGCACGCACCAGCGCCGAGCACGAACGGCTGCTGCGCAAGCAGGATTCGGGTGCGGCGTTCTTCGTCAGCCAGGTCGTCTATGACACCGGTGAGGCGAAGAACACGATCAGCGACTACGCCTACGCCTGCGCCGAGCGGGGCATCCGACCGGCGCGCCTCATCTTCACGCTGTCGCTGTGCGGTTCGGAGAAGACCCTCGACTTCCTCGAATGGCTTGGCGTCGACGTGCCCCGCTGGGTCGGCAACGAACTGCGCCGCAGCCACGACACCCTCGAGGCGTCGTACGAGCACTGCCTCGCCGCCGCGCACGAACTCGCCCGTTTCTGTCGCTACCTCGACGTGCCGTTCGGCTTCAACATCGAGAGCGTGTCGACGCGCCGCGTCGAGATCGACGCGACGGTGCAGCTCGCCCAAGACGTCGCCCGGGTGCTCGGACGCGGCGCCGGCGACGAAGCCGAGGTGCCGCCGCAGGAACGTCAACCGGAATCGGCGTTCGGCGCCTGACGGGGCCTGGCCGGGCGGCTCGGCGATCTGATCGCGCGTGAGGGGGTTTCGGCTCTGGAACCGCACAACCAGCCGCGCCGGGGTGGGCTTTTCGGCCTGCGGGGCTTCCATTCGTGACGCGCGGCTCAGGATCCCGCACCTCGGTTACGCTCGCGTAACTTTTGGCACGTCATTCCCCAACCGTTCCCGCGAAAAGATACTGTGTGGTAGGTCACATCGCGTGGCCGCTCCCTGCTGGTCCCCGGAAAACCCTGCCGCCCGAAGGAACCCCCATGCGCCGAAACCGTCTCGCCGCCGTCGCTCTCACGTTCGCCGCCACCTCCACCGCCTGCGTCACGACGATGGCTGCAGCGCCCGCCGCCCACGCCGGCACCGCCACCTTCTACACCGCGCCCGCCAGCGTCCCGGCCACCCCCGGTACCCTCATCAAGAGTGAGCCGTTCTTCACCGGCCTCGGCGTGTATGGCAAGACGACGCGCATCATGTACTCGACGCGCGACACGAACGACAAGCCGACCGCCGTCACCGGCGCCTACATCGAGCCGTGGGCGAAGTGGACGGGCCCGGGCCCGCGTCCCGTCGTCAGCTTCTCCGTCGGCACGATCGGCCAGGGCGACCAGTGCGCGCCGTCGAAGATGCTCACCACCGCGCTCAACCTCGAGGTTCCCGGCTCGATCGGTGTCAACTACGAGACGACCGCCATGAACAAACTGCTGTCGAAGGGCGTCGCCGTCGTCGTCACCGACTACGTCGGCCTCGGCATGAACGACCGCGTCCACAGCTACATGAACCGTGCCGACCAGGCCCACGCGGTGCTCGACGCGGCGCGCGTCGCGAGCAAGGTGCCCGGCGCGAGCGTCACGGCCGACTCGAAGGTCGCGACGTATGGCTACTCCCAGGGTGGCGGCGCTTCCGGCGCGGCCGTCGAAGCCGCTCCCGCGTACGCGCCGGAGCTGAACGTCGCAGCCGCCTACGTCGGCGCGCCACCCGCCGACCTCAACTCGGTGCTCTCCGGCGTCGACGGCAGTCCGATCGCCGGCGTCATCGGATACATCATCAACGGCGCCTTCAGCGAGTACCCGGCGCTGCAACAGATCGTCGACGACAACTTCAACGGCAACGGCAAGGCGATGCTCGCGAAGGCGAGCGGGCAGTGCACCGCAGACACCGTCCTCGCGTTCGGTGGCAAGAAGACGTCGCAGTACACGAAGACGGGCGAATCGCTCGCGCAGATCGTCGCGCGCGAACCGGCGCTGTCCGACTTCATCGACGCCCAGCGCATCGGCCGCCTCAAGCCGACGGCTGCCGTGCGCGTGGCGACGGCGAACGCCGACGATCTCGTCACGCACAGCCAAGCCCGCCAGCTCGCAGTCGACTGGTGCGGCAAGGGCTCCAACGTCACGTACGCGCCGCTGAGCAACCCGAGCGCGGGCACCAAGTCGATTCTCAACCACCTCGCCCCGTACATCACCGACCAGTCGGCCGCGCGCGACTGGGTCGTCGACCGTCTCGCGGGGAAGCCCGCGACGTCGAACTGCGGTTCCATCGCCGGGATGCCGTGACACCGGGACGTCGTGTCAACTGACGCGTGATCGACGAACCGCCCGCGACTCCTCGTGATTCCGGGCGGTTCGTGCGTACCGGCCCGTCCGGCCTGCACCCGGCCGCCGGGCAACGTGAGCAGCGTGGTGCTTGGCGGGGCCCGCCCTTCCCGTCGTGTCAGGGGCCGCATGGAGTGCGCAGGGCTGACACTGCGGCGTGTTTCACGTGAAACACCGCAGCCCCCGTCTCGTCGACGGGGGCTGCGGTGTTGCGCTCGACCTTGGGGTCGAGACGCGTCAGTGCGTGCGGCGCTCGGTCAGCGTTCGGTGGATGATCGAACCCGCGCCGATGCCGATGGCCAGCGCGGAGAAGAACGCACCCATGGCCGGGTACTTGAGGAAGATGACGGGCGAGAGTGCGACCAGCACGAGGCAGATCGCCGCCATGCCGGCCGGCGGCAGCTTGAGGAATGTCTTGTATGCCGCGAACCCGAGGACGTTGCCGAGCAGCCAGCCGGCGAGGGGGTCGATCAGCCAGCTCGGCTCGGGCAGCAGACCCTTCTCGGGCTGGAAGATCCACAACAGCAGGATGAGCACGCCGAGGGCCGTGACGTCGATGGCGACCCAGGCGGCGGTCGGGAACGTGAAGTCGTCGTCGCGACGCTCCGTGGGTGAGGTGCTCATGCCAGACCTTTCAGCGTGGACTCTCGGCGAGGTCGACGGGCGTCGACGTCGAACGTCAGCGCGTCGGCAGACACGCGTTCCTTCATCTTCCCTGCAACGGCGCGACCGGCGCCACCGATTCGGTCAGATTGGTGCCGGATAGCTTGCGCTGGGCAGGGCTGTCAGCCCCGGCGCCGCATCTGCATGACGATGAAGCACGCGACGCCGACGACGATCGCGAGCACGACGGCGAGGGAACCGCCCGACAGGCGCGCGAGTGCGATGCCCAGTGCGACACCGCACAGGGCGAGGAGAAAGGCGCGCAGGCGCGGGGACGACGTCATCGCTCCAGCGTAGATCAGGCGGGCCGGTTGGGACGGCGGCGGCGGGTGCGTCGGATCGTGACGCGCAGCCCGCGCGCGGCGCTCGTGCCGAAGACGAGCCCGAGAGCGATCCCGACGATGGCGCCGGAGGCATTCGTCGCCGTCTTCCACGACTCGTGCGGGTCGATGGCGAGCTGCGTGACGCTGACGAGCCCCAGCGAGCCAGGCACGAGCAGCCAGAAACTCGGCAGGAACAACACCATGCGCGGCAGCGTCGGGCGGGCGAGCGCCATCACCCATGCGCTGAAGGCGGCGACGAAGGCGCCCGCGCACGCGCCGGCCCAGGCGGGGTAGGCGAGCCAGTTCTGGATCGACCACTGCGTCGCGTACGTCAGCGTCGTCACGGCGAGCACCCAGGGTGCGAGGCGCCGCGGCACCGACTCCATGAGGCAGATGCCGATCGTCACCGCCCCGAGGCCGATGAACCCGGCGAGCGGGCCCAGCTCGTCGACGCGGGTGTTGACGAAGGCGCTGCTCGGCGCGTGCGTCAGCAGGCTCGCGCCGGCGACGCCTGCGGCGAACATGACGAGTTGCGCCGTGCCGTGCGCGAGGCGCGCGGCGCCGCTGACCATGGCGCCGGCGACGAGTTCGCTGAGGCCCGTGACGATGAGGGCGCCCGGCAGCAGCACCGCGACGGGTGGCAGCATCGTGCGCAGCGGACTGGCGACGAGACCGGCGTCGAAGGCGGCGAACGCGGCGGCCGCGACGATGAACCCGGCGAACAGCGGCAGCAGTGCCGCCGGGACGAGACGACGGCCCGTCAGGCGGATCAGGGCGACGGTGACGGGGCTCGCCAGGGCCGCGAACAGCACGCTCGGCCAGGTCGGTTGGAGGATCCCGGCGATGCCCGCTGCGACGACGAGGCCGCCGAGGTACATGCCGACGACGGGAAAGCGGGCGCGTTGCCTCCTGAGGCCGCGCAGCGTGGCGAGGGCGTCCGCAGGCGTCAGCGACCCCATCTCCAGACCGTGCTGGATGGCGGCGACACGCGCGGTCTGATCGAGTCGCAACGAACCCTCGACGGATTCGAACGTCGCCGGCTCACCATGGCCCAGTCCCAACGTCACACCGTTCGGATTGGCCTGCATCTGCACGCCGGGCAGGCCGATGGCGCGGGCGGCGCGCACGACGTCCTCCTCGGCCTCGTGCGCCCCCGCACCGGCAGCCATGTGAGCAGCTGCGAGATAGACGAGCAACTGACGCGTCTGCGCGGGCGTCATGCGGTCGTCAGCGGGGGGCGCGACCCCTGACGTGACACCCGGCGAAACCCCCGTCGCGGCGTCGGGAGTGCGCGAGGTCGGCGGCGTGGGGTCAGACGGGATGGGCGAGCTCACCCGGCGATCCTAGAGCCGGGAAGGCACCGTGAGTTCCAGAGCGGCCTCCCGCCTCGTCGTTGCGCCGTCGCCGCGCTCGAGGCCATCTGGCCCGTACCGGTCGGCTGTTCCTGTGCCCTTCTGCGATTTCCGTGCCCCTTTACTGTCAGTGCTCGACTTGTTCACCAAAGGTAAAGGGGCAGGTTCAACCAGTCGTTGCAACACCGGCTTGTTCGAGTGATCGTAGTTGCTCGTCGAAGACCTCTGCGGGGGTTCGCCAGCCGAGGACTTTGCGTGGCCGGTTGTTGAGGGTGTGAGCGACAGCTTCAAGGTCGTTCGCGCTCCATCGGGACAGGTCAGTGCCCTTGGGGAAGTACTGGCGCAGCACACCGTTGGTGTTCTCGTTCGTCGGTCGCTGCCACGGCGAGTGCGGGTCGGCGAAGAACACGCGCGTGCCGGTCTCCAGCGTGAACTGGGCGTGCCCGGACAGTTCCTTACCCCGATCCCACGTGATCGTCTGACGCACTTGCTGCGGAAGCGACGTGATCGACGCGCTCAACGCCTTGTTCATCGCCTGCGCGCCGTAGCCGCCCAGCGACGGGCCTTTCTTTACCGGCGGCTGCTCACCCCAGACTTCAAGTCGAGGAAGATGTACGAGGATCGTGGTGCGGCTACGACGCTCGACGAGCGTGCCGATCGCGGAGCGGCCGGTACCGATGATGAGGTCGCCTTCCCAATGGCCTGGCACGGCACGGTCTTGCGCTTCGGCGGGCCGCTGGCTGATGACCACCTCAGCGCTGACATGGCCCTGGGGCTTGTTCCGTGAACGCTCCCGCGGTTCACGCAACGCGCGGCCGGTGCGCAGACAGGCGACGAGTTCGCGTTTCAACGCGCCGCGCCCTTCGATGAACAACGACTGATAGATCGCCTCATGGCTGATGCGCATGGACTCATCATCGGGGAAGTCCAACCGCAGCCGATGACTGATCTGCTCCGGGCTCCACGAACTGGCCCAGCGCCGATCCTGCCTGCGCGGCTTGTTCAACCCCTTCCACGCCGGCGCGGCCGGGCCCGCCACGGGCGTGCCGTCAGGATGGGTGACCCCGCCGGCAAGGCGGTCTTGGACGTAGTCGCGTAGACGCTCGTTCCTAACCAACTTCGCGATCTTCGGGCGTTTCGCTGCTTCTTGCGCTTTCCACTGCGCGACCGTGGCCCGGTACTCGATTCGGCCGCTACGGGTGGCGGCGTTACGGCGTAGTTCACGGCTGATCGTGCCTGCATCACGCCCCAGCTGGCGAGCGATCGCGCGCACGCCGACGCCTTTGGCGTTCAGGATCGCGATCTCTTCACGTTCTTCGAAACTGAGATAGCGCCCGGACGGCTCGGCCAGGCTGATCGGTGGCATGCCGCCAGCGTGTCGAAACCAGCGCGCACCGACGGGGCACGACACGCCGACCGCGAGGGAGGCTTCCGCCGTTGTGACGCCCGTGGCGATCTGGCGCCAAAACTGCCGTTCGACTCGCCGCGAAGGTGACTGGCGTGGGCGCCCAGGGGAACGCATCGGTGGGCGCAACGCTCGATCTGCACGCCACTGGCGCCGCAACACCTGTGGCGCGTCCCTCGTGCTCTGGTCCCTGTCGTTCGCTGCCATCGCCAACACCTTCCACGTCAAGGTGTTGCGACGACCAGTTGAATCCGCCAGGTGGACGAGAATCACAGAGGTGTCAGCACTGCAGGTGCGCGATGCGGTAGCTGGCGGCCATGCGGCTGAAGGCGAGGGCGTCGGGGTCGAGGAAGCAGGCGGTGGCCCACACGTCGGCCCAGACCAGATCCGGCCCGACGACGGTGACGCTCGCACACCCGCTCCCGTGCCCCATCGGCGATTCCTGTTCTCTTCTGCGATTTTCGTCCACATTCGTCCTCGGGTCGACGATGTGGGCGCCACGCTGCGCGGTGCCCGACGTCGCCAGCGCGCCCTGCGTCAGCTCGATCGTCGCGACGACGCCCGCCGCGTCGCGCGGGTCGCTGATGCCGACGCGCCACACGCGTTCGATGCTTGCACTCGCGCCCGGCCCCGCGTCGCACGTCAGGTCACCGCCGGCGTTGAGGCAGAACACGATTCCCGGGACGGCGCGCAGGACGTCGGCGGCGCGTTCGACGGCAAAACCCTTGACGAGGCCGGTCGGGTCGTACCCGCGGCTGCCGTCGGGCCCGACGAGGTCGGTCGTGAACAGGCCATTCGTGACGGTCGCGGCTTCGTCGCACAACGCGCGAACGTCTGCGTACCAGGGGTCCGCCTCGGTCTCGTCGAGCTCGCCGCGGCGAATACGCATGAGGTCGCTGTCGGCGCGGTAGGTCGAGAACACGTCGTCGGCGCGGTGCAGGGCGGCGAAGGCGCGGTGGGCTGCGTCGGCCAGTTCGTCTGTGCGTGAGCCGAACTCGTCGTGTGCGACGCGAATATGGAGCGAGACGGCCATGCCCATCGTGTGTTCGACGAACGCTCGGGTGCGCCACGTCGGTTCCGGGGTGGTGGGCGTCATGGTCTCTTCTCGCGTCGAAGCCGTCGTTGTCATCGCGGGCTCAGATGTGGGCCTGGTCGAGCGCCGACTGCAGGCTCTGGATGTAGCCGGTCGAGGTGTACGTCGCGCCGGAGACCATGTCGATCGAGCTCGTCGTCGTGCCCGTCGCCTCGGAGTTGAGCGTCGGGATGGCCACGGAGTTGATCTCCTGATCGCGCGAGTTCTCACTCGGGTAGACGATGGCCTCCGACGAGGTGACCTTTCCGTTCGCGACGGTGATGCGCACCTGCACCGGCCCCCAACGCGTGTCGACGCTCGTGCCCGTGTAGGTCGCGGACTTCGCCGAGCTGGACGTCGAAGCCGAGGCCGCGGGCGTCGAACCCGAACCGGTGCCGGACCCCGACGTCGTCGTCTGCGTCGATCCCGCTTCGCTCTGGCCCGTCGTGGTGTTCTGCTGCATCGCAACGGTGTTCGACGCCCCAGCCCCGCCGGCTGCGACTGCCTCCGTCGACGTGCGGTAGCTGAACAGCAGCACGAGCAGCGTCAGCGTGCTCATGGCCCACCAGGTGATGCGTTTCATGATCGTCCTCGCTCAGTAGGTCAGTAGGTTCAGTAGGTGAAGTGCTCGACGTGGATCTGCTCGCGCGGCACGCCGATCTCGCGCAGCGCTCGCTCGACCGTGCGCATCCACCCGGCTCCGCCGCAGACGTAGACGTCGCGTTCGCGCACGTCCGAGCAGGCGAGCAAGAGGGCGTCGGCGTCGCTGAGGTGACGGTGATCCTCGGGCAGCCAGCTCTCACGGCCGGGGATGCGGTGGCCACGCAACACGATGTACTGGCCACCGCGCGCGGCGGTGATGGCCTCGATCTCGTCGTCGAGCACGAGGTCGCCGTCGGTGCTGTGACGGTGGATGACGGTCGCGTCGAGCCGCCCCGTCGCGGGGTCGCTCGGCAGTTCGTCGAGCAGGGCGCGTAGGGGCGTGATGCCGATTCCGGCGCCGATGAGCAGCGACGCCCGGGTGCGCGCGGCGCCCGTGTGCATGCGGCCGTACGGTCCTTCGACGAGGACGCGCGTCCCCGGCGTCAGCGTCGACAGGCGGCGTGAGCCGTCGCCGATCATCGCGGCGGTGAAGCGTAGCTCGACCTGCCCGTCGTCCTTCACGCGAGGCGCGGCGGACAGCGAGTACGGGTTCGCGCGCGTCACGCCCGGCCCGCCGAAGCGCCACTGCAGGAACTGGCCGGCGCGCGCGTCGAGCGCGGCCGTGGCGCGCCCCACGGCGCTGACGTTGACGACGCCGGGCGCGATCTCCTCGACGTGCGTCACGCGCAGCCCGGCGCGCTGGGTGCGCGCGAGCGGCAGCAGCACACGGAACACGATGACGGTGAGCGCCACCGCCGCGTACAGGGCCCACCAGAACGTCGTCGCGACGGAAGAGGCGAGGAAGTCGCGGCCCGTCCACAGCTGGTGCGGCAGGACGAGACCGACGCCGAGGTAGGCATACAGGTGCAGCAGATGCCAGCTCTCGTAGCGCAGCGCGCGTGAGCGCGGGGACCGAGTCGCGCTACCGGGGCGCAGCGGTTTGATGCTGGTGACGACGACGAGGCACAGTGCGACGGTTCCGGCCAGGGCGAGCAGCATCGCCGGGTAGGTGAGGGTGAAGTCGACGATCTGCCCCCAGATGCTCTGGTGCGCGTCGGCGGCGTAGCCGAGCGTGATGAGGGCGATGTGGGCGAGCATCAGCGTGAAACTCGAGAAGCCGAACCAGCGGTGCAGGCGCGTCAGCCCATCCTGCCCGAAGGCCTGCTCCACGAACGGAACTCGCGCCATGAGCAGCACCTGCAGCAGGAGCAGGTAGCTCGCGATCAGACCCGTGAGGCGGCCCGATTCGTCGAGGACGCCCGACGTGGACGTCAGGCCGGCAATCCCGCCGTTCGTCACCCACAGGGCGACGACGAACAGGCCGAGGCCCCAGGCGACGACGATGCTCGCGTCACGCCACCAGGAGGGGATGATGCGCGGTTCGCGTGGTGCCGCGATGGCGGAGGCGCCGAGTCTGTTCGATGTCGGCGGCATGGTGACCTGCGTGCTCATGACGCCACTGTCCCGCCCTCACTTCACCACCCCGTATGGCGTCGCTGTGAGGCGGCTATGAGGGCGTCGGAGTCGTACCATCTGCGATTCTCGTCCACATGTACTCCTGGTACACGTGTACGACAATCGCAGATGGGTACGCGCGCCCCGTTCAGAGCGAGCGGGGCTCCTCGGAGCGGGTGGCAGCAGATCCGCCTTCCGACTCCTGCCGGCGCCGCGTGCGCAACGGCACCAGCTGCAGACAGAGCGCGGCCAGCGTCACCAGGCTCAACGCCGTGGCCGCTCGGAAGTGCGGCGGCCTATAGGCGAAGCTGATCGTCGACCGCCCCGCGGGGGCCTGAACCGTCTGGAAGAGCTTGTCCGGCCCGGTCGGCAGGTGCTTCTTCGTGCCGTTGATCGTCGCGGACCAGCCCGGCGTGCTCAGCTCGCGGCGCACGAGCGTCGTGGGCCGGGAACAGTCGAGCGTCACCGATTCGCGTGTCTGGTTCTCGACCCGGCATGCACCACGCGTGTCGTAGTACGGGCGGGCTGCAGGATCCTCGAAGATCTCGGCCTTCGTCGACCCGAACACCCGGCGCAGCCCCAGGCGTGAGGCGCTCGCGTCGTCGACGACGCCCGGCGCGGCAACGAGGTACTTCACGCCCGCGTCGCGATAGGCCGCCTGCTGCTGGCCGTATGCGGTGAGGATTCGCTTCTGCCCCCAGGCCGGCGAGTTACGGGTGACGAGCAGGTAGGGCATGAAGGGGTTGAAGCCACGTGTCGGCTTGATGTACGCGGGCGTGCCGCTCGGTGGCCGCAGATGATCCATGACGTACGTGCTGTACTTCTCCGGCACCGGCAGGTCGTTGACGTTGAGTTCCGCGACCTGCCAGTACGAACCGTAATTCGGCTGGATCGGCCCGAGGGTGAAGAACCGTGACGTGCCGAGGTGCTCCTGGAGGTAGGCCGGGGGCGCCGTGTCGATCGGCTTCGGGGGGCTCGCGTTCAGCTGGGGAGTCGCGTACGAGGCGCCCGCCTCGGCGACGATGACGAGACCCGCCACGAGCGCGGCGCTCGCGGCGCGCTTCGTCGGGCTGTGGCGCGCACCCGCGTCGTCCCTTTCGGGGTCGGCGGCCTTCGCTCGCGAACCCCATACGAACGCGGCCGTCAGCGCGATGATGACGAGGCCGAACAGTGCCGCGACGACGCTCGTCCACGTCGGGTGGAGCACGCGGTCGGAGAGGACGAGATAGGTGACTCCGGCCGTTACGTACGCCGTCGCGACAGCCGCCGCAGCCCACACGGCGCCGCGGCGCACGCGGCCGCGACCCAGGTCGTCGAGGCCGTAGGCGGCCAGCAGCGTGAACACGAAGACGAGCAGGATGATGCCGTACTTGTAGAGCAGGACGAGGTCGACGCCGGGGATGGCATACAGCATCGTGTTGACCCACTCGACGCCGAACATGTTGAGCATGAGCAACGTGACGAGGGTGACCAGCATGATCTTGATGGCGCGTGGCCGGCGCCCGAACAGACCGATGACGGCGCACAGCAGGGATGCGAGCGTCACGTAGCCGGCGACGCCGTCCATCAAGGCACTCGAGCTGAAGGGGCCACCCAGGTAGCCACCGAAGAAGCCGTAGAAAGCGTGTGCGGTGTACTTCCAGGGCGGGCGCTCTCCGCCACCGTGGTAGGCGGTGAACGCGAAACCGAGGAAGTGCCGGAGCGTGATCAGCAGAGGCGCGGCGAGCAGGACGCCGCCCAAGGCGCCGACCCCGTTCCAGAGGACGAAACGGACACGATGGGGCCGTAGCGCGATGGCCCGCACCAGCACCCACGCGGCGACGACGAGCCCCTGGATGAGGGCTGTCTCGGGGAAACCGGCGTACAACATCCACGCCAGACCGAGCGCGATGACGACGATGCCCCAGCGCGGTCGGGCGCGGCGTTGTACGTCAGCAGCGACCAACTCGACGCCCCACAGCACCATCGGCAGGAAGGCGATGGGGTTGAACGGGGCGTTCGTCATGACGGAGAAGGCGCCATTGATCGCGAAGAGGATGCCGCCGACGGTTGAGGCCACCCAGGTGAGGCGCAGGCTCCGCAGGAAGGCGAGCATTGTCAGGCCCGCCACCAGCTCGAGCGCGAGGTGCATGAGGAACGAGCCGTTGGGCAACAGGTTGAGCATGATGAACGGCTGGAAGAACGCGGCCGATTGCTGCTCGCCCGCCAGCGGCTGTCCCAGGCCCTCGAAGGAGTTCCACAGCGGTAGCTGTCCGTCCTTCCACATCTCGGCAGAAAGCCTGCCGAGTGACTGCACCGTCCATCCGTCGTTGGCGTCGATCGTGTGCGGATAATGGCCGCCGCCGGGACCGAGGTCCGTCAGCCCATGCGTCGGCGAGCCGAGCCCCGAGTGGTACAGCATCGGATCGTTGCTGCGAACGCCGAGCAGGTACACGGCGTTCGCGAGCAACACCGCCACCACGACGGCAAGGCACGCGATGAGCGCCGGGCGGCGGCTGCGTACTCGAGCAGAGGCGAGCTCGGAGCCGCTGCTGCCGTACCCGTCGGTGGGGGTGGCACCGCTGATGGATGCGTTGGTACTCATGCGCGCACCGAACCTTCCGTGGTGGTTGTTCCATGGTCTGCAGCCGTGGCGATTCCCGCCGAACCGGACGATGTCGTCGAAGCGGCCGTGGGCACTGCCACGTCGGTGTCGTGACGATCGTGTCGACGACGTCGCACGAGCGTGCTCGCACCCCCGACGAGCAGGACGAGCGCCGCTGCGATCGAGACGCCGACGGCGAGCCCGAAGTAACGCGGACGGTACTCGAACGCGACGTGCGAGGTGCCCTGCGGCACCTCGATGTGCTGGTAGAGCCGGCCGTCAACGACGGCCACCGCCTTCGTCGAGCCCGTCGCGCCTGCCGTCGCGACCGTGGCGCTCCAACCCGGAGCGTCGAGTTCGCGGCGCGTGAGGGTCGCCGGGCGTGAGCAGGTGAGTGTGACGTCGGTGCGGGAGCCGCTCCTGACGCGACACGCGCCGTCGCTGGTGTAGTAAGGCTGCGCTGATGCGTCCTCGAAGATGTCGCTTTTCGGCGAGTCGAGCACCTTGGCCAGGCCGAGCTTGGTCGCCATCGCGGGGCTGACGACGTCGGGGCGGGTCACGAGGTAGCGCACGCCGGCCTCGCGGAAGGCCTGCTGCTTCTCGCCGTAGCCGACGAGCAGCTTGCGCTGCACCGCGGCCGGCGGGTTGAAGGGGATGAGTTGGTAGTCCTTGAACGTGTCCTGCATCTGCTTGGCATTGAGCCCGGTGTGAGCGGGGCGCAGTTCGTCGAGCACGAATTCGCCGTACTTCTTCGGCACCGGCAGGTCGTTGACGTTGAGCTGGCCGAGCTTCCAGTACGAGCCGTAGTCGGGCTGGATCGGGCCGAGCGTGTAGAAGCGCGACGTGCCGAGGTACTGCTGCAGGTAGTGAACCGGCTTCATGTCGATCGCCACCGCGCGGCTCGCACCCGCCTGCGGCAGGGCGAAGTGCGCCGCCGCAGTGAGCACGATCAGCGCGCCGGCGAAGGGCGCAGCGAGGGATCGGCTGCGGGCCGGGCTGCTCGTCGCGGTGGCGCCCGCGTGGGCGGCGGGCGCCGCGCCGACCATCGTCGCGCCGGCAGGCGTCACTTCGGGCGACGACGCGTTCTCGGGCATCGCGCCGTCGGACGTCCCGGCCGTGTCAGCGGACACGGGTGCTTTCTCGTGGTGCGTACGCGCACGCAGCAGCAGCACGAGCAGGACGGCGCAGACGGCGGCCAGCGCGAGCATCACGGCGGTGGTCCAGCGCGGGCTCACCACGTATCCGCGCGAGACGAGCACGGCGAGGGTGACGGCGGCGTACGCGAGCGTCAAGGACGCGCAGACGAGGGTGCGGCGACGGCTGACGCGGCGTCGAGCGAGGTCGTCGACGGCCAGGGCGACGGCGATGACGACGGCGAACTCGAGGATGCTGATGCCGTACTTGAAGACGAGGATCGCTTTGATGCCGGGGGTGTGGTTGAGCAGGAGCTTGATCGGCTCGAATCGGAACATGTTGCCGATGAGCACGATCATCGTCCCGGCGAGCAGGAGGCGGATGCCGCGGCGTTTCGTGCCCGTCAGGCCCACGAGTGCCATGAACAGGGCGGGCAGGGTGAGGTATCCGGCCTGCAGTCGCAGCACGGCGTTGTTGAGGGCGCCGACGGCGAACGGCAGCGCGAGCGACATGATCTGGCGTCGCGGGTAGGAGATGTCGTTGGCGACGGCTTCGTGGTACGACGTCGAGCCCCACGACATGAAGTCGAGGAAGGCGACGAGGACGGGCGCCGCGAGGGCGAGTCCGAGCACCATGCCCGCCGCGGTCCATCCCGCGAAGGCGAGGCGGTGTCCGCGCGCCTGTCCGAGCCGCACGAGCGCCCAGCAGCCGATGAACAGGGCCTCGAGGAAAGCCGTCTCGGGGAACCCGGCGAACAGCATCCACGCGATCGCAAGAGCGAGGACGGCGACGCCGGCCCACGGGCGCCGGCCCCCGCGTCGAGGCGCGTGCGCGTCGGGCGAGCGCTGCAAGGGCGCCCGGATCATCTCGACGCCCAGCAGCCCCAGCGGCAGGAAGGCGATCGGGTTGAACGGCGCGTTCGTCATGACGGCGAACGCACCGTTGACCGCGAACAGGCATCCGCCGACCGTCGAGGCGACCCAGCCGAGCCCGAAGCGGCGCAGGAAGGCGAGGGTCGCGAGGCCGGCGAAGATCTCGAGGACGACATGCATGACGAAGACGCCGTTCGGCAACAGCTGCAGCATGATGAAGGGCTGGAACAGCGCAGCCGACTGCATCTCACCCGCAAGCGGCTGCCCTAGGCCCTCGTACGAGTTCCACAGCGGCACATCGCCTTCCGCCCACTGGTGGGCAGCTGCTCGACCGAGCGACTCCACCGTCCAACCGACGTTGGGGTCGATCGTCCACCCGCCGAGGAGCGAACCCGGCGACGGGGAGGCCAGCCCCGAGTAGTACGTCATCGGGCTGCTGCTGCGCAGACCCGTGAGGAAGATCGCGTTCGCGAGCGCCACCGTCAGCAGGACGAAGAGCCACGACAACAGGGCCGGGTTGCGCCAGAAACCGCCCCGGCGCGGCGCAGAGGCGGTTTTGTGGCGGCTGGCGACGGTGCTCACGCGACCGGGGGGAGCCGAAGGTAGGCGAGGCGGGCGTTCTCCTGCCGCTGGCGCAGGTTGCCGTTGAGGATGATCCCGACGACGATCGCCAACGCCCCGACGATCGCGAGCCCCGTGACGAAGATTGCGGTGGGGAGCCGCGGCACGGTGTGCGTGTCGGCGTAGGTGAGGAACAGCGGGATGCTCATCACGATCGACAGGAGCAGGAACAGTGCTCCGATGCCTCCGAAGAAGGCGACGGGGCGTTCGTACTGCAGCAGCGTGGCGATGACGCGCAGGATGCGGAATCCGTCGTGGTACGTGCGCAGCTTCGACTCGCTGCCCTCGGGGCGATCCTTGAACCCGACGGGAACCTCGACCTGCGGCACGCGCAGGTTGACGGCGTGGACCGTCAGCTCGGTCTCGATCTCGAACTCGCGCGAGAGGGCGGGGAAGGACTTGACGAAGCGTCGGCTGAAGATGCGGTAGCCGGAGAGCATGTCCGTGACCGGCTCACCGAACAGGCGGCCGACGAGGTTGTTGAACGCCTTGTTGCCCGCGGCGTGGCCGGGGCGGTAGGCAGACTCGTCCGAGTCCTCGGTGCGCACGCCGAGTACGTGGTCGTACGGGCCCGACAGGAGCGTCTCGATCATGTGAGGCGCTGCGGCTGCGTCGTAGGTGTCGTCACCGTCGATGAGGAGGTAGATGTCGGCGTCGATATCGGCAAAGGCGCGACGCACGACGTTGCCCTTGCCCTTGCGCTGCTCGAAGCGGACGATGGCGCCGGCTTCGGCGGCGACCTGCGACGTGCGGTCGCTCGAGTTGTTGTCGTACACGTACACGGTGATGCCCGGAACGGCGGCCTTGAGGTCGCGGATCACGGTCGGGATCGCGACTTCCTCGTTGTAGCAGGGCACGATGGCCGCGATGTTCATCTCGCTCATCTGGCGCTCGGGGGCGTTGACAGTCATGGCGAGATTGTACGAAGCAGCGGGGGGCGAACGAGGCAGGACGCGCGGTGAGCCGGGGGCCTGCCTCAGGCGGCGCCATTGCACCGCTTCGGCGGTTGGCGGTGTGAGCCGTACCCATCTGCGATTTTCGTCCACATTCACTCCTGGAAAACGGGTACGAGAATCGCAGATGGCTACGGGCCCGCGGTCAGATGGCGCAGTGGTCGGCGTCGCAGGTGCCGAGATGGGTGTTGGTGCCGGCGCGGCCGTGGCCGACTGATTCCGTGCCGGCGTCGCGGCCGGCGGGCGCGGCGTCGTTGGATGACGTGGACGCGCCGTACGTCGCCGCGGCGTCCGAGGTGGTCATGCGAGCGCGCCAGGCCTGCGTCAGGGCGCGCTCGAACGTCTCGACGGGCTGCGCACCGGAGACGGCGAGGCGCTCGTCGAGCACGAAGAACGGCACACCGGTGATGCCGATCTGACGCGCCGCCGCTTCGTCGGCGCGCACATCCTGAGTGAACTCGTCGCCGGCCAGGACGCGGCGGACGTCGTCGGCGGGCAGCCCGATCTCCTCGCCGAGACGCTGCAGCTCGGTCGTGTCGCCGACCGCGACGCCCTCGGTGAAATAAGCGCGCATGAGGCGTTCGTGCGCTTCGGTGGCGCGCCCGTGCTGGGCGGCCAGGTGGACGAGACGGTGAGCGTCGAACGTGTTGCCGAACTTGGCTTCGCGCCAGTTGAACTCGAGGCCGACCTCGGCCGCGCGGGCGGCGATGTCCTCCTGGCTGCGCTCGGACTGCTCCGGCGTCATGCCGTACTTCGCCGCGATCTTCTCGACGAGCGTCGTGTCGGGCACGGCCTCGATCGTCGGGTCGAGCTCGAAGGAATGCCAGGCGATCTCCACGTCGTCGGCGTGCTCGAACCCGTCGAGCGCGAGCTCGAGGTGGCGCTTGCCGATGTAGCAGAACGGGCAGACGATGTCGCTCCAGATGTCGATCTTCACGCGGGGTGAAACGTCATGAGCGTGAGTTCGATTCCTGGGTTCGATCGCCGGCTCGAGGTGTGAGGTACGACCCGGTGTGTGAGCCGCGCTGCTCACGCCCCGGGCCGAAGCTCACAGATCGAAGTCGGTGTCAGGGTGTGCGCCGACGCAGCGTCAGAGCCCCGAGGGCGACGAAGCCGACGACGAAGGCCGCCACGACGCCGATATCGCTCGCGATGTCCCACGTCGCATCGCCTGTGGAGACGGCCGTCATCGCGTCCACGGCGTACGAGAGCGGTAGGACATCGGAGACGAGTTCGAGCGCTCGCGGCAACTGATCGCGCGCCACGAGAAGCCCACACAGCAACATCTGCGGAATGACGAGGGCGGGCAGGAACTGCACGGCCTGGAACTCGGTGCGCGCGAACGCGCTGACGAAGAGGCCGAGGGCGGTTCCCAGCACGGCGTCGAGCACGGCGATCGCCCCGAGCAGCCAGACGCTGCCGGCGATGTTGAGGCCGAGCGCGCCGACACTGAGGGCCACGGCGAGGGCCGCCTGCACACAGGCGACGACGCCGAAGGCCAGGGCGTAGCCGAGGATGAGGTCGAGCCGACCCATCGGCATCGCGAGGAGGCGCTCGAGCGTTCCGCCCGTGCGCTCGCGCAGGGTGGTCACCGACGTCACGAGGAACATGACGATGAACGGGAAGAGCGCCAGCAGCCCCGGCGCGACGCGATCGAAGACGCCGCTGTGGGAGTCGGCGAAGATCCATGCGAGCAGCGTCATGAGAAGGCAAGGCATGACGAGGAGGAGGGCGAGAGTGCGGTGATCGCGGCGCAGCTGCGTGAGCACACGTGCCGTGACGGCGAGGGTGACGCGGGGCGTCATCGAACGACCTCCAGGAATGCGGATTCGACGGTGTCGCAGCCGGTCTCCCGCTTGAGGCGTTCCGGCGTTGTGTCGGCGACGAGTGCGCCGTCACGCATGAGCAACAGCGCGTCGCAGTGCTCCGCCTCGTCCATGACGTGACTCGAGACGAGGAGCGTGACGCCGTCGTCCGCGAGTGAGCGGAAGAGGCGCCAGAGCTCCACGCGCAGCACCGGGTCGAGGCCGACCGTCGGTTCGTCGAGGACGAGCAGGGTGGGCGTGGCGAGCAGGGCCACCGCGAGGCTGACGCGGGAGCGTTGGCCGCCGCTCATGTCGCGGACGAGCTGGTCGCCGCGGGCGTCGAGGTCGACGGCGCGCAGAGCTCTCGCGACGGCGTCAGCATCCGCGCCGACGACCGCGGCGAAGAAGCGGAGGTTCTCCGTTGCGGTGAGGTCGGGGTAGACGCTGGCAGCCTGGGTGACGTACCCGATGCGTTGCCGCAGATCGGCCGCCCCTGCCGGTTCGCCGAGGACGACGAGGTCACCTTTGACGTTGTCCTGGACGCCAACGACGGCCCGCATGAGCGTCGACTTGCCGCAGCCGGACGGGCCCAGCAGGCCCGTGATGCTGCCGGATGCGATCTCGAAGTCGAGACCGTCGAGGACGGTGCGCCCGCCTCGCTCCACGCGAAGGCCGCGGGCGGTGACGGCTGCGGGGCGGCTTCGGTGCGCCCCTTGGGTTGGATGCTCTCTCATAGCTCTGAGTGTGGGGTGCGGATGGGCGATAATGCGAAGGTGGTCAATTCTCGCCGCGGACGTCCGCCGGGCCGTAGCGATGCGCGTGAGCGCGTGATCGAGGCTGCGACGACCGTGTTCATGGAAGTTGGTTACGCGCGGGCGTCGTTGCGAATGATCGCGCAGCTGGCCGGCGTCTCGCACTCCCTGGTCAATTACCACTTCGGCTCGAAGCAGGGTCTCTTCGGTGAGGTGATGTCCTTGACCCTCATGCCTTCGCAGGTCCTCGGTGAAGCGCTGCGACAGCGGCCGGGTGAGACCCCGGCCATGCTCGCGCGACGGTTCGTGGGCACCGTCGTCACGGCGTGGGACGACGCGCACCTCAGCGACCCCTTCGTCGCGATGCTGCGTGAGGCAATGGCCGAAGAAAGCATGCGGAGCAACGTCGCCGAGTTCATGGAGCGGGAGGTGCTGGCCGTCGTGGCGACCCGCATCGGCGGACCGGATGCCACCGTCCGGGCCGCCGGAGTCGGCATGTGCATCGCGGGGCTCGTCATGGGGCGCTACCTGCTGCGGGTCGGTCCGCTCGTGGCGTTGTCGAAGGAGGAGATCGTGCGCGTGCTGGCGCCGATGGTGGCCGTGCACCTCCGCTGACGTCCGCCGCATCGTGGCGCCTGCCGGGCGCGCTGCCCAGCCGGTGGCACAGTGCCCATGAAGCGTGTTCCGACCTGGGTGCAGTTCGTCGCCCTGGTTTTTCGCCTGGGGATCGAGCTTCCTCTTCATGAAGGTCGGATTGGAGGGGCTCTCGCCCGGGCAGGTGGTGCTCGCCCGCCTCGCGAGCGGCGCTGCGGTGCTGTTCGCCATGTGCGCCGTGAGGCGTCAGCCGCTGCCGAGGCGGAGGGCCGGGGCCATCTGCTCGTCGTCGGTCTCCTCCTGTGCGTTGTGCCCTTCCTCCTGTTCGCGTGGGCCGAGCGGCACATCTCCTCGAGCCTCGTGAGCGTCTACAACGCCACGACACCGCTCATGACGATGGCCGTGGCCATGCTCGTGCTGTCCAGCGAACCGCGCACATGTGACAAGACGCTCGGGCTCCTGCTCGGGATCGTCGGCGTCATCGTGGTCCTCGCACCCTGGAACGGGTTGGGGCACAGCGGTCTTGCCGGCCAGCTGGTCTGCCTCGGCGCTACGGCCTGCTACGGCATGGGCTTCACCTACCTGCGCCGCTTCGTCACGCCGCTCGCCCTGCCGTCGGCCAGCGTCGCTGCGGTGCAGGTCTCGCTGGCCGCCGTCGTCATGCTGGCCCTCACGCCGATCGCCGCAACCGGCGCCACGTGACGTGGCGGGTCGCCGTCAGCATGCTGCTCCTCGGCGGCGTCCGAACGGGCCTGGCCTACCTGTGGAACACCACCATCGCGCGCGATTGGAGCGCCACGACGGCCTCGACGGTGACCTACGTGACGCCCGTCGTCGGCGTCGTCGGCGGGCGTGCTGCTCCTCGGCGAATCCGTGACGTGGACCCAGCCTCTCGGCGGAGTCGTCATCGTGCTGGGCATCATGGCGAGCCGGGGGCAGTTGCGCCTGCCCGCGAAGGCGTAGAACACCGCGGACTTCACTCGCCTCGCCGCTCAGTTACCAGCAGGCTGTGCGAGTTCGGTGAGTCTGTGCGAGGTAGGACTCGCACAGGCTCACCGAACTCGCACGGTCGCGGCTAGGGCTTCGTCAGTTCGTCAGTTCGTCACCAGAGCGTCATCGACTCGCGCAGCACGCGCTCGACGTCGGCCTCGGTGATCTCGACCGGCGCCGTGGCGAGCAGGCGCTGCTGCTTCATCGTTCCCTCGACGAGCCTCGGAAGATCGGCGTCCGAATACCCCAGGGCGGCAAGCCCGTTGGGGAAGCCGATGTCGCGCATGAGGCGACGCAGGGCGTTCGGTAGGGCGTCGCGCCCCAGGTCGCTCACCGACGTGCCGGGCTCGAGCAGCGCCGCCAACTCGTGGTGACGCCCCGGGTCGGCGGGGTAGAGCAGCGCGAACGCGGCCGGCGCCGTCATCGCGACGGCCATGCCGTGCGGCACCATCGGGTGGTCGGCGTCGTAGCCGTCGGGGCGGAAGTCGCGCACCATGCCGGCGATCGGGTAGGCGCACGCGTGCGGCACGTGGACGCCGGCGTTGCCGAACCCCATGCCCGCGAACGTCGCCGCGAGCGCCATCGCGCCGCGCGCGTCCACGTCGTCACCGTCCGCGACGGCGGTGCGGAACGACGTCGCGAGCAGACGCACGGCCTCGCGCGACCACATGTCGCTGATCGGGTTGGCGCCGCAGTACGGCACGCGCTCCTCGGCACGCTTGGCGGCGAATTCGGTGTACGGCTTGGCCGTGTAGCTCTCGAGGGCGTGGCAGAGGATGTCCATGCCCGCGGCCGCGGTGACGCCGGCGGGCTGCGTCATCGTCAATTGCGGGTCGATGACGGCGAGCCGCGGGCGCAGCGACGCATGGCTGATGCCCGTCTTGACGTTCGCTTCGAGCACGTCGAGGACGCAGATCGTCGTCGACTCGCTGCCCGTGCCGGTCGTCGTCGGCACGGCGATGACGGGCACCAGCGGCTTCGTCGGGTTCTTGCCGCCACCGACGGGCGCGTTGATGTAGTCGACGAGGTCGCCGTCGTTCGTCGTCATGAGGGCGATGGCCTTGGCCGTGTCGATGCTCGAGCCACCCCCGACGGCGACGATCGCGTCCCACGGCCCGTTCTTGCGGGCCCAGTCGGTGGCTTCCTGCAACGAGGCGTCGCTCGGCTCGACGCGGGCGCCGGTGAAGACGTCGACGCTGATGTCACCGCCCGTCAGGACGTCGGCGACGCGTTGCGTGATGCCTGCGTCCGCGACGCCCGGATCACTCACGACGGCGACGCTGCGCGCGCCGAGATTGGATGCGTCCCAAGCGATCTCGGCGATGGCTCCGGGGCCGAACTTCAGTTGGGGGCTGCCGTAGGTGAACACCGTTTCGTCCATGGGCTCGACGGTACGCGAGTGAAACGAACGAGGCACCTGGCCCGGGGCGGAACTGTTCGAACCTCGTGACGTCCCACTCGGCGCAGATCGCGCCGAGTGGGGCAATCGGTCGGCGCGAACGTCCCACGTGGTGCAGTTCCGCACCGTGTGGGGCGTCGGGCGTCACCCCGCCGCGTCAGCGTCGACGTCTCGAGCGCGCCCGCGTCGACGATCGCCGCACCCGCGCGGCCGTCAACCGCTCATGTCGGCGCATCTCACGCGCGACGCGGGCCTGCGCGCGCTCGAGCGGCAGTTCCTGACGGCGCTGGCGCGCGGCCTGCATCTGTGAGCGCATCGTCGCGCGCATCTGTTCGCGCGGGTAGGGGCGGCCGCCGATGAAGTCGCGCACGGCGTTCCAGCGTTCGTCGTAGGCGTCGTTGAAACGCGCGTGGGAGCGCCGATCGAGCCACCCGTCCGTCTTGTATCGCTTGGTCGCCCACCACGATCCGGGTTTCGCGACGCGCACGGCACCCACGACGGCGAGACCGGGCACGAACACGCCGATCAACCCCGTCAGCAGCTTGCCCTTGAGGATCGTCAGGACGACGAACCCGAAGTTGATGACGATGCCCACCGCGACGACGACGCCGGGCACTCCGTCGCTGCCGGGGACGATGTCGAGCGGGTTCGCGCCCAGGACGAGGGCTGCGGTGATGGCGACGGCGACGAGCAGGGCGCTGATCGACTGGCGTCCCTCCTCCTGCCAGTACACGTCCTCGAGGTGCAGCCACATCGCGAACTCGTCGAGGGTGAGGGCGGCTCCCGTGCCGAAGATCGCCGCGAGCACGTCGAGCCACAGGCCGCGCTCGGGCAGGTACGTGATGAGCATGAGGCCGCTGAACAGCAGCATGAGGATGCCCCACACCTGATGGTGGACGTGGATGCCCGCGATGGCGATGTTGCGGAACATGCCCGGCTCGGCGTTCTCCTTGAGGTACGCCTCGGCCTGGTCGGCGCGGTGACGGATGTAGCGCGTCGCGGTGCGCGTCGCGGCCGTCGCGAGGACGAAGAAGATGAGCAGCCACAGCACGGCGTGGCGGCTCGGGTCGATCATGTCTTCATCGTAGGCGCGGCAACTGACCGTGCCCGGACGGCATCAGCCGGCGTCGCACCCTCGTCGCAGCATCATTGCCCGAAATCGCGTCGTGCTTGACGCGTTCTCGGGCAATGATGCGCCGCTACCTAGCCGGCCGGAATGCTTTCACGTGCGGACGTTTCTGACCTCGCGAGCGTGAGCGGCGTCATACTGGTCGGGGTCGCGACCCCGCCCGACCTCACTCGACAGCAAAGGCAGTCCGATGACCGACAACACCACCCCGACGGGCGGCTCGTCCCGCATCGACGGCGCTTCCGAGCGCGAAGTCGCCCGCAACGACACGCCGGATCGATCGGTTGCCAGAATGATGCACGACTCGACGGCGGCTACGCCCAGGCGCACCAGCAGCGCGGTCCGCAGGGAAGGACAGGTGATTCGGCGAGCGAGTACCCGTCTCACACGTCTCAGGGCCAGAGCTACGGACAGCAGAGCGCGACCTACGCAGAGCAGGGCGAGTCCCATGATTCACAGCGATGGCAGGACACGAGCGGGCCACATTCCGCAGCGTGGCAGGACGGCCGACCATACGGGCAGCAGCAGCCTCAACCCGGACAGCACGATGCCCACCAGCAGGGTCAGCAGTACGGTCTTCAGGGCCACGCCTTCTCGAACCACGGGTTCCAGAACTCTCCCCACGACCAGCAGGCTGGTGCGCCCTTCTCGTCAGGCGGTCAGTGGCATGCGTCGCCCGGGTACCAGGGGTACCAGGGGCAGCAGGGTGCTGCAGGCGGGCAGTACGGCCAACAAGGGGCGCCGTGGGGCGCTTCGGACGGACTTGGCCCGGGCGCTGCGCCGGGCAACCCATGGAATGCTCAGGGTGCCCCCACCAACTGGAACACCCAGGGCGCGCCCGCGAAGGGGGCGGCCCCTCTGCGTCAGCCCGACGGCACGTTGCACCTGGGCAATTCGGCGCTGGCGGCCTCACTCCTCGCCCAGTTGTTCGTCATGCTGGGGTGCATCGGCCCCTGGGCGAGTGTGTTCGGCATCTCCGCGTCGGGAATGAACGGTGACGGCGTCTTCGTGTTGCTGTTCGCATTGGCGGCGGCGGGTCTCGTCGGGGCGTTCCTCGCCGGGAAGCTCCCGCCGAAAGCACTGTGGGGCGCTGTCGTCGCGGCGGGATTGTGCGCGTTGATCGGTCTCATCGACGCGGTCAACGTCGGGTCCTACATGGCGTGGGGGCTGGTCATGGTGGTGTTCTTCAGCATCATCGCCACTGCTGCGACAGTGTTCGGCACGTTGCGCCGCTGAACCGGCCGTCGCCCGGCGCCGGTCGCGGTGGCGCCGCGTTCATTGCGTCGGGTGCTGCGAACGGACAAGGATGGTGGGATGACTGACGATTCGCAGCAGGCTTCCGGGGCCGTCGACACCGTCCTGTTCGACGTCGACGGCACCCTCATCGACTCGACGTACCACCATGCCATCGCTTGGGCGCGCGCGTTCGCGCGCTTCGACCTGTATCCGCCGCTGTGGCGCGTGCACCGCTCGATCGGCATGGGCGGCGACCAGCTCGTCCCGAGCCTCGTCGGCGACGACGTCGAGAGCAAGCACGGCGGCGACCTGCGCGACGCGTGGGAGGAGGAGTACGAGAAGCTCCTGCCCGAGGTGCGCGGTTTCGACGGCGCCGCCGACGCCGTGCGCGCCGCGCGCAGCAAGGGCTACAAGGTGGCGCTCGCGAGCAGCGGCAAGGAGGAGTTCACCGACGCCGCGCTCGAGAAGGTCGGGCTGACGCGCGACGACTTCGACGCCGTCACCTCCTCCGACGACGCCGACAACAGCAAGCCCGAACCCGACATCCTCGAGGTCGCGCTGAAGGAGGCAGGCGGCTCGAAGGGCGTCCTCATCGGCGACGCGACGTGGGACGTCGAGGCCGCGAAGAAGGCCGGCATGTCGACGATGGGGCTGCGCACCGGCGGTTTCTCCGCCGCCGAGATGCATGACGCGGGCGCCACCGACGTCGTCGACGCCATCACCGACCTGCGCGACGGCACCTGGCTCGACCGCCTGAACTGACGCCGTAGATCGGGCCCGTAGGTCCATCTGGCTGGGGGCACCCCGAAGACATCGAGCGAAATGTTCGAATGCGAGCGGCACAGCGCTCGTGTTCGACCATTTCGCTCGTTCTCACCCCACTCGTCCCGGGTCGGACGTGCGTCACATCCCGGACTCGCCGACCGTCCGAGTGGCAATCACCCGTTGAACAGGGGACGGTGTTGACATGTCGACTCAAGCCGGTGGCGACAGACGGGCCTCGCCCGTCTCGCCCGAACCGTCGAAATCGTCCGCCCAGCCGCCCACCGACGACGCCCCACTGGGCGCCCTCGAATCGGGGCTGAAACCGCGTCACGTCACGATGATCTCGATCGCCGGCGTCATCGGCGCCGGCCTGTTCGTCGGCTCGGCGAACGCGATCCAGCTGGCCGGCCCGAGCGCCATCATCAGCTATGCGGCGGCCGGTCTCGTCGTCGTCCTCGTCATGCGCATGCTCGGCGAGATGGCGAC
>NZ_LSJT01000133.1:0-14917 GCF_001556795.1 Dermacoccus sp. CCH2-D9 | reverse complement strand
GTCGGGTCTGGCGAAGATTAAGTCTGAAGAGACGATGTGGATAACGGTGCGGTGAACGCCGCGCGTCATTGCGCCGAAGTGCAGGTGAATGGGTGACGATGGGGGCATGCGTGACATCTCGGCGACCAACGGGGACGCCGACCGACGACCCCCTGCGCCGCGTGACCCTGTTTCACGGGAAACCACGTCGGGCTCCGCCGCACCGGACGAGGCGGCATCGGCTGACGCGCCATCCGATACGGGCGGGTCGTCGCTGCCCGGATATTCGCTGACGGACGTGCTGTTGCACGGCCCGGTGCTCATCGCGCAGGGGCGTCAGGTGCAGCGCAACGTGCCGCGCCTACCCGGTGCGGCCGGGCGCGAGGGCGTCACGAGCACGATCTGCGAGCACCACGCCGAGCGGGACGGTCACGAGCCGCATCTCGTCGTGCTCGGCGACAGCGTGGCCGACGGTGCCGGCGTCGAACACCATCGCGACTCGATCGCGGGGCGCCTCGCGAGCCGCATGTCGGATCGGCTTGAACGGCCGGTCAGCTGGCACGTGCTCGCCCGCTCGGGCGCCGACGCCCGCGACGTCGCCCACCTCACCCAGCCCGCGAGCGCCCAGGCGCAACTCGCGCGCGCTGACGTCGTCGTCATCAGCGTCGGTGTCAACGACGTGAAGAACCTGCGCACCGAGGAGGCGTGGCGCGTCAGCCTGACGAAGCTGCTGACCCGCGTGACGGCGCTCGCCGGCGACTCCCCCGTCATCCTGCTCGGATTGCCGCCGATCGAGGCGCTGCCCGCGATGCCGCAGCAGCTCGGTAATGCCCTCGGCGGGCGCGCGCGTCGGTTCGAGGCGATCGCTGCGGCGATCGTCGCGGACTACCCCACCGCCCGCCACGTACCGCTGACGAACCCGAAATGGGCGCGCGACAAGGCCTTCGCCGACGACGGATTCCACCCCTCGCCGTGGCTGCACAAGAAGCTCGCGAAGGAGATCGACGCGCTGCTCGCGTGATCGGCGTTCGTGCGCGCACGGCGCTATCGGAGCCGGGCCGAAGCGACCACGCCCGACCAGGTGAGTCGATTCGTGCTCGTCGAGTCGGTCACGACTGACGCAGCGGGCACCATGTGACGCAGCCGGCCTGGACCCTTCGGGATGCAGCCCGGGAATGGGCGAGGCCGGGGCCCGCGTTGACGAGTGCGTGAGTGATTTCGACGCCGCCCAGAACACCGACCTGCGATCCCCTGACGAGACCTCCCACTCGGCCGGCTCCTTCGCGAAGAAGGCAGCCGACATTCCGCTGTCGATCCTCGACCTCGCGCAGGTCGGCAGCCATGAGAGCGTCGGCGACGCGATCCGCAGCAGCGTCGAGCTCGCGCAGCGGGCTGAGGCGACGGGTCGCTTCGAGCGCATCTGGTTCGCCGAGCACCACAACATGAAGCACATTGCGTCGGCGGCGACGTCCGTGCTGCTCGCGCATGTCGCGTCGCAGACGCAGACGATCCGCGTCGGTTCCGGCGGCGTCATGCTGCCGAACCACTCGCCGCTGACGATCGCCGAGCAGTTCGGCACGCTCGCCGAGCTGCACCCGGGCCGTATCGACCTCGGCCTCGGACGCGCGCCCGGCACGGATCAGCGCACCTGGCAGGCGCTTCGACGTGACCCGCACGCGAGCGACCGCTTCCCGCAGGACGTCGTCGAGCTGCAGGGGCTGCTCTCCGATACGAGCCCGCTCGCGGGCATCGAGGCGATCCCCGGCAAGGGCACGAACGTGCCGCTCTACATCCTCGGCTCGAGCATGTTCGGCGCGAAACTCGCTGCGGCACTAGGCCTTCCGTACGCGTTCGCGAGCCACTTCGCACCCGATCAGCTGCAGGCCGCCGTCTACGCCTACCGTTCGGAGTTCAAGCCGAGCGCCCAGCTCGACGCGCCGTACGTCATCGCCGCGCTCAACGTCGTCGCCGCAGACACCGACGACGAAGCGTCCGCGATGTACGAAAAGGTGCTGCGTTCGCGCGTCGAGATGATAGCGACGCGCTTCGGCGTGGCCGATCGCGACTTCACCGACGCCGAGCTCGACATGCTGCTCGACTCGCCCGCCGGCCACCAGGCCAAGCACATGCTCACCTACACCGCGATCGGCGGCCCGGAGCGCATCGCCGCGTACCTCGAACAGTTCGCCGAGCACGCCATGGCCGACGAACTGATGATGACGAACTCCGCCCGCGGCCTCGACGCCCAGAAGCGCGCACTCGAGATCGTCGGCGGGATTCGCTGACGAACCCGCCCGGCGAGATTGGTAGCGGACAACGGCTCGGGCCCGACCTTCACGAGATGGCGGGTGACTCACAGGTAGGCAGGCAACTGGCCGCTTACCTGTGAGTTACCCGCCATCCTGCATGGCGACGCCGCGACGTCACCCGTTCAGGTCGGCGTGGTCGCGCTCGACCTGGTCCGCACAGTCCTGCGCGTACGCGGCGAGGGCCTCGTCGAGATCCTCGGCACCCTTGAGGTAACCCCGAAGCGCTGACGGGTGGAGCGTGCGCGTGTGCCCGCGCGCGAGGATGACGGCGCAGACCTGGCCGAAGTCTTCGAGCATCTGCCCGGCGAGGTCGAGCGGATCGATCGAACCTTCGCGTTGCGGAACTGCCGCAACGGTGACGCGGGCAGGCGCCCCTCCTGCGTCGAAAGGACGTAGTCGACGGCATCACGCTGCTGTGGCTGCGACAGCGCTGAACGAGCGATATCGGTCGGGGCAACACGTTCGGCGGCTGCGCTCGGCGTCGAACTGCGCCTGCGGTGTGAGTTCGGCTGCGTCGGCCGAGGGGTCGAGAGCGATGACCATGCCGTCATCTTCGCGCTGCCGCGCCACGGCCATCGGGCCTGACTCGGAACGCTTGACCTGACGACTCGATGCCCGCAGGGTCGCCGCGAATGGCCGCTATCGGTGGCAGATGCCAGGATGGCGAGCATGACTTCCGTCGTCTTCGTCTGCTGGGGAAACATCTGCCGCTCACCGATGGCCGAGCGCGTCGCCGCGAAGTATTTCGCCGAGCACGGGCTCGGTGACGTCGAGCTGACGAGCGCCGCCACGTCGCGCGAGGAGATCGGCAACCCCATCGACCCGCGCGCCGTCCGTGAACTCGAGAAGGCCGGGTACGACGCGTCGAACCACGCGGCGCACCAGATCACGCGCGACGAGATCGACGCCTGTGACCTCGTCGTCGCGATGGAGGACATCCACCTCGAGCGCATGCGCGACATCTACGGTGGCGAGCTGCCCGACCACGTCGTCCTACTCACCGACTACGACCCGCAGGCGAACCCCGGCGACGGCGTGCCCGACCCCTGGTACGGCGGCCAGGACGGCTTCGTCACGACCCTCGCGACGATGGAACGCGCCATGCCCGGCCTCGCCGACGCGGTTCGCACGATCAAGCAGAGCTGACGGCGCTCAGCGCACGAGGTCGGTCTGCACGAGCGGCCCGGTGGGGGTGCTGCCCGGCGTGCCCGACGACATGCCGCCCAACGTCGCGATGACGCGGCGGGCGTACGTCGGATAACTCATCGCCTCGACGAGCAGCTCCTGCCACCCGAAGTCGGTCGAGCTCGCCGTCGCCTCGTCAAGACCACCGATGAGCAGCGCACCGGTGGCGTGACGCTTCGTGCCGACGACACGCTGCTCCATCCCGACGGTGAGCCCGCCTGGCAGGCTGCCGGCCTCGAAACCCGTCGCGACGCCACCGCTCGCGGCGCGCACCGCGAGCCACCCGTCGGCGCCCTTGGGTGACGTCGCTGCCGCTGCCGAAGAGCCTGCAGGAGTGGAGGATCCAGCGGACGGTGCGGCGTCCGAATGCGATGCCGCGCCGAGGGCACCGACGGTGGCGCTCGTCAGGGCTGCGGTCATGGCGTCGCGGCGCGAGAGACCACGCAATGGTCATGTCACGCGAGCTCTTGCGCGGGGGAACTTTCGAGGTCCACGCTGGGTTGTACGAGTCAAGAGATCCATCGACGCAGGGAGACCACGATGTCATTCATGGACAAGATCAAGGCCAAGGCCACCGAACTCGGCCTCGACGAGAAGGCCGCCCTCGCCAAGGAGAAGGCCGCCGCGGCAGCCGACGCCAACCGTGACAAGATCGCCGGCGCCGTCGACAAGGCCGGCGCCACCGTCGATTCGAAGACGGGCGGCAAGTACAGCGACAAGATCAGCAAGGCTCAGGACGCTGCGCTCAAGGGCGTCGACAAGGTTGCTGAGCAGGGCGCCGGGGCAGGCGCGGCAGCAGGTGCGGGCGCCGGCACGACGACGGGTTCGTTCGGCGAGACGGCCGTCGGCTCCGAGCGCGCCTACGACGCCGACCTCGCGGCCAGCGCACAGGACAGCGGTGAGACGGCGACGCAGCGCACCGTCGGCCAGGACGGCATGTCGGCGGCTGGTGACCAGTCGCGCGGTGAAAACCCGGTCGAGCGCGCCATCGGCGCCGACGCACCGTCGTCGTCGCTCGACCCGAACACGTCGTACCAGGGCGAGGGTCTCGAGTCGGCCGGCTCCGAGGGCGACTTCGGTGGCGAGCGCCGCGCCAACACGAACGGCGACGGCGAGACGCCGATGCGTCGCGGCGGAGACGCTCCGCAGAGCTGACGCGAGCGCGCGACGCCCGCGGTGGGCGGCACTGAGCGACATTCCCCAAGGGTGGTGGTGCCGGGTCTCATGGCAACCTGGCCCCACCGCCCCACTCGGATCTGCCCGCGCCGTGGCAACGTCCGTCTGCCGAACGAATGCCCCTTTGGGGGGCACCGCCAAGGGATGAAACCATGGCGGGCATGGACCCCCGGATCAGCCTCGCGCCGCACATGTGGGACGGCCAGCACGAGCTGCGGTGGTCGATCGAGCGCATTGCCGACGAAGCCCTCGACCGCGCGGGCGTCGAACTCGACCCGCGCGGCTACCTCATCGGCATCCCTGACGGCGACGATGCGCTGCCCGTCCTCGTCGAACCACAGCGCGACGCGTTCGACGTCACCCGCCTCGAGAATTTGCACCCGCACTTCACGTCGCTGTTCGAGGAGCGTCGCGCGCGCATGTGCCCGTCGCGCACCGACGATGAGTCGACGGCGACCTGGCACCCCGACCACTACCTCGCCGCTCTGCGCGAGGGGTGCCGCCGCGACGTGATGCGCGAGGCCCTGACGCGTGCGGCGACGTTCGACGACCGCGTCGTCCACGTCGGCATCAGCATCGTCGTCGGCGACTACCGCGTCTTCCCGGTGCTGGCGGTGCTGCGCGACCCTGCGAGTGAAGTGCCGCGCCTACGCACGACGCTCGCTGACGGCCTCGGCGTGCCCGGCAACTTTCCCGAGGCCGTCATCGACGACGTGCTGCGCGCCGCGAGCCACGAACTCGACCGCGTCCACCCCGGTTCGCTCATCGGCCTCGACGCCGGCGCGGTGCTGCGTTCGGCGGCCGACACGTTCATCAACGGGTGCGCCTCACGCGCCGGGCAGAAGTTTCCGCACGGCCTGCGCGACGCGTGCGACGCCGTCAGCGCGCAGACGTACGAGGGCCGCGCGAGCCTCGGCTCCGTCGTCCTCGCCCCCCAGGGGCACCCCGACGTCGCGTGCGAGGTGACGTTCGAGCACGACGTGCCCGTCGGCGTGCCACGCTCGTTCCGCAAGGCCCTCGAGATGACGGGCCCCGGCTTCGAGCTGCTGTGCGACGGGCGCACCGTCTACGGCATCGGGCGCATGCTCGAGGGGTACGCCCCGGCGACGGAGGAGGTCTTCGAGATCAAGGTCGTCGGCAACGGCGCGTGGGAGCTGTGGCACGCCGACACGCCGTTCCTGCGCGTCGACAACGGCGAGCCGAGCCTGCCGCGCGACGTCATCGACGTCGAGACGTTCGCGCACGCCGTCAACCGCGTCTTCCCCGACGCGCTCAGCGAGCACGTCGACGCGCTGTGGGGCATGACGCAGGCCTGCGTCCGGCAGCAGCACGGCACGATGCTCGTCGTCCACCCCGACGCGCGCCGCGAGGGGGAACGCCTGCTGCCGCAGGCCTACACGATCGAGCCCACGCACCTGGGCGCGCACGCGTTCGATGCGCTGACGAAGATCGACGGCGCTGTCCTCGTCAGCCCTGACGGCAAGTGTCACGCCGTCGGCGTCATTCTCGACGGCGCAGCCACCGGCACCGGCGACATCTCACGCGGTGCTCGCTACAACTCCGCCATCCGGTACCTCGCAGGGCGAGGCAAGGGCTCGATGGTCATCATCGTCAGCGAGGACGGGCGCGTCGACATCCTGCCGCACGTGGCGCGGCGCGTGCGGCGCGCGTCGGTCGAACGCGCCGTCGCACAGCTCGTGCGAGCCGCCGACGGCACGACCGACTACGAGAAGTTCTCGCGCCTCGACTCGCGTGCCGCAGCGCTCGAGTTCTACTTCGACGCCGAGCAGTGCGAGGCCGTCAACGAGGCCCGCGAGAGCGTCGAACAGCAGCGCTGGGCCGAGGAGCGTGTGCGCATGCAGGTCGTGCCCATCGCGCCGCACCCGGCCATGGACGACTCGTACTTCATCTCACCGGGAGCCGAAGGGCCCCCGGCCCCGCCGAACTGAGCGTGCCGGCCCGCAGCGGCGTCCCCGTTAGGCTCGGGGACATGAACCTCGAGAAAGTCGTCTTCGGCTTCTTCGTGCTGCTGTCGGCCACGATGAACTTCGGTTTCTTCATCGGCGACATGGCCGAGCCGAAACTGCACAACATCAACGAGCTGTACGTCGCGATCTTCGTCAACCTCATCGCACTCGTGCTGAAGTTCGGCGACCGCACGCAGATCGGCGCCGTGCACCTCGCGACGTCGCTCGTCGCCGTCCTGCAGCTCGTCGCGGCGGCCGCGTACTACGTCCTGGCCGGCGGCTATCACAACAGCCCCGGGACGACGGCGAGCATCGTCAGCCTCTCCGGTGGCGCGCTGCTCGCGAACATCGTCTCGGTCGTCCTGCTCGTCTCGGAGACGATCTCCTACCGTCGCCGCTGAGCCATGAACAACCTGCTCGCCTTCCTCGTCCGACGCCCGACGCGGCACACTACGCGCGTGCGGCGCGCCGTGGAGATCCCCGACGAGGCGCCGTCGACGGACGCGATCTTCATCGTCATCCGACGCATGCGCGCGCCGCTGATCTTCATCATCACGGTGTTCGCGATCTCCGTGCTCGGCCTGACGCTCGTGCCCGGCCGTGATGAGGGCGGCCACACGACGCACCTGAGCGCGTTCGAGGCGTTCTACTTCATCTCCTACACCGCCTCGACGATCGGGTTCGGCGAGATCTACCCGTTCACGACGCCGCAACGCATGTGGGTGACGGTGTGCATCTTCATGACGGTCGTCGGATGGGCGTACGCGATCGGAACGCTGCTGTCATTGCTGCAGTCGGCCAGTTTTCAGTACGCGCTCGCGATGCAGCGCTTCCGCGCGAAGGTCAAGCGCATCCGTGAGCCGTTCCTCATCGTCTGCGGGTACGGCCAGGCGGGGCGTCAGGTCTGTCGCGAACTCGACTTCCAGGGGCGCCGGTTCGTCGTCATCGACCGGCACGAAGGGCGCCTCGACCGCATCATGACCGACGAGCTGCAGAGCGAGGTGCCCGCGCTCGAGGCGAACGCGAGCCTGCCCGCGGTGCTCGGCATGGCGGGCCTCGCCAACCAGCACTGCGACGGCGTGCTCGCCCTGACCGATGACGACACCGACAACCTCGCCATCGTCATGAACGCCACGGTGCTGCGCCCCGGCATGAGCGTCATCGCGCGCTGCACCGACGCGCGCGTCGAGGAAAGCATGCGCGACTTCGCCCCGAACGCCGTCATCAACCCGAGCGACCGCTACGGCGCCTACCTCGTGCTCGCGCTGCAACGACCCGAGACGTACCGGCTCGTCACGTGGCTGATGGACCCGCGCGACCTGCCGCTGCCGCCGCGGTACGAACCGAAATCGGGCGGGACGTGGGTCGTCGCCTCCGATGACGACTTCGGCGCCGAGGTGTCGAACGACCTGCATCGCGCCGGCATGCACGTCGTCATGGCCGACCCGGAAGAAGGCCACCCCGACGTCAGTGGCGCGAGCGGTTTCATCGCCGGTACGCGCAACGACACGACGAACCTCGCCCTCGCCGAGCACGCGAAGCTCGAGCGCAAGGACCTGTTCGTCGGCGTGCGCCAGCAGTCTGACGCGCGCGCGTCGATCATCACGGCGCTCGGCATCGACTCGGTGTTCACGCCCACCGAACTCGTCGCGCAGGAGAGCCTCGCGCGCGTCATCACGCCGCTGTTCTGGAGCTTCGTCGAATACGCGGTGACGCAGCCGGAAGAGTTCGCCGAGCGCCTCCTGACGAACCTGACGAACCGCTGCGGCGACGTCGCGAAGGACCGCGCGATCATCGACCTCTCCGCGGCCGGCTCGCCCGCGCTGCATCGCTGGCTGCTGCACGCCGAACTGACGATCGGACAGCTGCTCGCCAACCCCGACGACCGCGACTCGAAGCTCCCGCTCGTGGCGCTCATGCTCATCCGCAACGGTGAGCACATCTACGCACCCGACGACACGATGACGGTGACACCCGACGACCAGGTGCTCGTCGTCGGCCACCACTGGGGCCTCGAAGCACTCGTGCAGACACAGTTCAGCGACGCCTCCGCCGAATACATCGCCACCGGCGTGCAGGTGCCCGAGACGTGGGTGTGGCGGCGTCTGAACCGGTCGAAGCGGCGCAGTCGCTCGCGTCAGCCGGTGGGGTGACGGGGTTCGGGCTGGTCGTTCGGGGCTGACAGGCTCGGGGTCGCGTCGATCTTCGCCCGAAGACGCGTCGGATGTGACGCGTTTCCGCGCAATCAGGCCGGGTGGTCGGGGGCCTCCCATTCGCGACGCAGCAGCGAGTAGAGGCAGGCGTCGACGAACGCGCCGTCGATGACGCCGTCATCGACGAAGTAGCCTTCTCGCCGGAAACGCAGCTTCTCGAGCACGCGGCCTGATGCGACGTTGCCGGCGAAGACGTCGGCCTGCACGCGGTGGACGTCAGGGAGGCTGAACGCGTGGTCGACGAGTGCACGCACCACCTCCGTGCCGATCCCCTGGCCGGCGACGGCATCGTCGAGTGCGTAGTGGATGCGCGCGACGAGATGCGGTGTCGGAGCGTCGTCCTTCGTCCAGGCGCGGGTGATCGCGAATCCGCAGTCACCGATCACGTGCCCCTCCCGTTCGACGACGAACTGGACCTCGGATCGTTCGTCGCTCGGCTTCGTCATGCGTTCGATGCGCCGCTGGAACTTCTCCCGAAGCTGCGCTGCGGCGAGGCCGCCGTGGCTGAGCCAGCGGTAGACGTTCGGGCGGGTGCGGTAGGTGACGACCGCGTCGATGTCGTCACCCGTCATGACGCGCAGGACGGTGCGCCCGGTGACGAGCGGGTGTCTCGGCGCTGCCGACGGAAGGGTGGTGCGGCGCTGTTCGCGGGGTTCGGTCACCGTCCTGTTGTACCGCGAGACGCCCGCCCGCTCTGCCCGGCCCCAGCCCGTGGGATCGGCTCTGGCGCGCCGCCCGTCGGCGGTGGCTGGCGAACGTGGACGAAAATCGCAGATGTGTACGGGGTGGGCGCCCTGGTGTGGTGGGGCAGGCGCGAAGACGCATGATGCGCGGGCCGTCGACGAGGGCTGACGCTAGGCTGACGGGCGAAACGAACCGCCACAGAAAGGCATCATCATGTCGCTTTCCGAGAAGCTGCTGCAGCCGGCCGTGCGTCCCGCCGTCGCGAAGGATCTCGCTGCCACGATCGACTCCGAGGTCTCCGGCAAGAAGGGCCTGAGCGGCGCCGCGATCAAGACGGCGTACGCGGGCGCGAAGAAGAAGGTCGACGTTGTGTCGGCGCTCAACGACAACCTCGACCAGATCGTCGCGATCTTCGACCCGTACTGGGACGCCTTCGGTGGCCAGGGCGACTTCGGCGCATACCTCAAGGGTCGCGGCGACGAGGTGAGCGCCGACATCCTCAAGATCGCCGATGCGCGCGCCAACTCGACGTCGCGCGACCAGATAGCGAAGGTCTACGGCACGTTCCGCGGCAAGGCCGCCGACATGATCAAGGGCGCACTGCCCGCCATCGGCGCGACGTTGCAGAAGCACGCCGCCTGACCGGCCCGCTCGACGCTCCCGTATCTGACGGTGCGGGGGCGTTCGCGTCTCGGGCTTCGGGCGTGCCCCGTTCGAGGTCACTGCGGTGTGGGCGGGCCTGGCACCGACGGCAGGCGGGCTCGAGACCGTAGAGCAGCAACTGTCTGACGGCGGGGATGCCCTCCCACCAACCGCCGGCGTCAACGGTCGGGATGCTTTCGTCAGGCTCATCCTCGGGTGCGCTGACGTCAAGCCACTGACGTTGCCATTCGGTGAGGTCGGCGTCATCGGTGTCATCACGACTGACGTTGTCAGCATCATCTCCGCCATCGGTGGCTCTGCCGGCAGGCGACTCGTTGCTCACTGCCGTTCTCGCCCAGGCAAACCCGCCGTCAGCAGGCGCCACCGTCGCCACGTGCGCGTCATCGACGTCGGCGGCCTCACCGCTCAAGCGCGCGAGCATATCCGGACGCGCCTCGACCCGCCGCGCAGATCCGCACCGCTGACGATGCAGCGGGCGGCGAGAGCGTCGAGGGCCTCATCGATGGTCGGGGCGACGACGGCGTCGTCGATGACGCTCTGCCGGATGAACCCGGCGTCCGCCAGACCCTGCACCGCGTCGAGCAGCGGGCGCCAGAACCCTTTTACGTCAAGGAAACCCACCGGCTTGTCGTGGTAACCGATGGTGCGCCACGTCCAGACCTCGAAGATCTCCTCGAGCGTGCCGAGGCCGCCGGGCAGCGTGAGAAAGGCGTCGGCGCGCGTGGCCATGCCGGCCTTGCGCGTGTGCATCGTGTCGACCTCGTGGAACTCCGTGAGGTCGTGCCGCCCCCATTCGCGCTCGACCATGAGCGACGGAATGAACCCGACGACCTCGCCCCCGGCGTCGAGCGCGCCCTGGCTCACCGCGCCCATGAGGCCGCCGCCGCCCGCGCCGTACACGAGCGTCAGACCCCGTTCGGCGATGACTCGCCCCGCGTCGTACGCCGCGTCCATGAGCGCCGGGTGGGCGCCCGGCGTCGACCCGCAGAACACGGCGACGCTGCGCATCGTTCCGGCACTCGCGCCCGCTGAAGTCGACGACGCCGCGGTCGGCGTCGCCGCGATGCGGCCCGATGTGGCGGCGCTCATCCTGTCGCCATGCACGGCGTCCGCGGCCGTCGCGTCGCGAGAGGCCGTCGAACCGCTGACGGGTTCGTTCGCGCGCTCGCCGTGGCCGTCTCTCGCGCCGGTTTCACTCATGCCCTCACCCTAGAGCCGGGCGGTGACAACGCACCCTGCCTGCTGGGCGAGCGTCCGAGTGGACTCCGCCCCCGCGTCCTGACACCGTGACGGCGTGCCTTCCTCCCGCCCCATCGACGACCTGTTCACGTTCACCCTGCGCGCCGGAAGCATGTTGCTGCGCAACGGATCTCCGTCGGCCAACGTCACCCAGGCCATGCTGACGATCACCCGCGTCAACGGTTTCGCGACCACGACGGCGAACGTCACGATGGGTCAGATCACGCTCAGCTACACGCCCGCGGACGACGCGACACCCGTCACGCGCGTTCAGACCGTCGGCGCGGCCGGCCTCGACGTGCACGTGCTGACGGTGCTCGAACACATCGTCGAGGATGTCGTCACCTCACGCATCGACATCCGTGAAGCGCTGCGACGTCTCGACGAGCTGGAGGCCGAACCGCCGCAGACGCGCACTCTCAAGACGCTCGGCACAGCGGCGATGGGCTTCGGGTTCGCGTGGCTGCTCGGCGGGTCGCTGGGCGTCTGCCTCATCGCGACGGTGTGCGCCGTCATCATCGACGTCGTCAGCGCCTGGCTCGCACGCGTGCAGCTGCCGTCGTACTACGGACGCGCGATCGCCGCCGGGCTCGCCGTCGCGACAGGTGCGGTGCTCGTCGCAGTGTTCCCGATCGGCTCGCCGGGCGTCATCATCACCGCCGCGCTCGTGACGCAGCTGGCCGGCAGCGCCTCCGTCAGCGCCATCCAGGACCTGTTGACGGGCTGGTACCTGACGGCCTGCGGGCGCCTCATCGAATCGACGATCCTGACGCTCGGGCTCGTCGTCGGCGCCATCGGCGCGGTGTACGGCGTGGCGCACGTCGGCGTGCATCTCGACATCGAGAAGACCGGCAACGGCAACCCCGTCGCGTGGCAGACGACGCTCGCCGCCGCGCTCATCGCCATCGGATTCGCGCTGCTCAGCCACGCACGCTGGCGCCACCTGCCGCTGTTCGCGCTGCTCGGCGCCGCGGCGCGCGCCATCTACCTGCTGCTCAGCGCCGCCGGGATCTCCAACTTCACCGCGACGAGCGTCGCCGCGATGGGGCTCGGCATCGTCAGCGTCGTCATGGCACGCCCGACGCACCTGCCGACGTCCGGCGCCCTCGACGTCGCCATCTCGCCGCTCGTGCCGGGCATGGTGCTCTACAAGGGGTTCGCTGCGCTCGCGACGCACTCGGGTAGCGCCGGCGCGTACCTGTTCGAAGCGATGGCCGTCGCCCTCGCCATCGGCACCGGCGCCGTCCTCGGGCAGTTCATCGCGAGCCGCTCCCTGTGGAGCGCCCGCAGCGTCCAGTACAAGCACGCGTCGCAGCACGGCGACGCCGACCTCGACGACACCGAGTTCGCCGCCAAGGGCCTGTCGACACCCGACTTCCGCCGTCCGTTCATCGACCACGGCGGTGAAGCGCCTCGGGGGTGACGGGCTGGTGAGGCGGAGTTACCCGCCATCCGGCCGTTGCCCGATGGTGCGTGTGCTGGTACTGGTGCTGGTGCTGGTGCGTCAGGCGAGCATCTTCTCGAGGGTGTTGAGGTTGCGCGTGGTCGTCGTCGACTTCCAGCGCGGGCGGGCGAGCACCTTTGCGACGGGGGACGTCGTCGTGGCGCCCTTGAGGGTGCGCCAGTAGAGGTCGTCACCGGCGGCCAGGACGTGTTCGTCGCTGGGGTTGGCGTCGATGGCGGCCTGGGCGTCGTCGTAGGCGGGCGCGCCCCCGAGCACGACGTAGCGGTGGTGGGCGTGGTCGGGCGTGAACGGCCACGCGTCGAGGATGTTCGCGAGCTCGTCCGCGTCACGCACGAGAACGTAGGCGTCGTAGCCGAACTCGTCGCTCAGGACACGCTCGGCGAGTGTCTTGAGGTCGTCGGCGGGGCCGTCGAATGCGAGACGGACGTTGCCCGTCGCGAGCCACGTCGTCACCTCGCGGGCACCCGCCTCCGTCAGCACTTCGCGCAAACGCGGCATGGGCACGCGCACGCCCCCGACGTTGATGCCGCGCAGGAACATGACGTAGGTGCTCACAGCTCGATCCTGCCACCCGATGGCCAGGGTGCGCGTCTGCGGCGTTCGCCGCCGAAGCCGAGGGCTCGGGGTGAAGGCGGGCGAAAATCGCACATGTGGACAGGAATCGCCGTTGTGGACGCCGTTCACCGATGGGGGCAGGAATCGCAAGGGTGGACGGGAGTGCTCAGGCGTCGTTGCGGTGAGCCTCGGTCGAGGTAGCCGTCGTGTCGTCGGCATCGTCGGGGTCGTCGTGTTCGGCGAGCCCCTGCTCGGCGGCCTCGACGATCTCTTCGTCCGAGCCACCCGTGAAGCCGTGACGGGCGAACGCCGCGACGAGCACGATCGCTGCCACCGCGAGCGAGAACCACAGGTTCTGCGATTGGCCGTCGTCGAACGCCATCATGACGAGGATGAGCAGGATGAACGCGATCGTCGCGTACGTCAGCCACGGAAACAGCCACATGCGCACCCGGACCGTCGTGCCTGCCGCGTCCATCGCGCGGCGCGAGCGCAGCTGCGTGAACGAGATGCACAGGTACACGAACAGTGCCGCGCATCCGGCCGTCGACAGCAGGTAGGCGAAGATCTTGTCGGGCAGCACGTAGTTGAGGGCGACGCAGAAGAAGCCGACGACAACGCTCGCGAGGATCGCCGCGACGGGCACGCCGCGCTTGTTCGTCCGCCCGAACGACTTCGGCGCGTCACCACGCTGGCCCAGGCTGAACGCCATGCGGCTCGCGGTGTAGAGCGCCGAGTTGAGGCAGCTCGCGACGGCCGTCAGGATCGCGAGGTCGAGGACGGTCGTCAGTCGGCCGAGCCCGATCATCTCGAGCGTGTACTGGTACGAACCCTTGGACGCGAGGTCGGGGCTCGTCCAGTCGACGAGGCACACGACGACCATGATCGAACCCAGGTAGAAGATCGAGATGCGCCAGATGACGCTGTTGACGGCCTTGCGGATGCCGCCGACGGGGTTGTTGGACTCGGCCGCGGCGATCGTCACGATCTCGGTGCCGAGGTACGTCGTCGTGGTCGTCAGCATCGCGGCGAAGATGCCGCCGACGCCGCCACCGAAGAACCCGTGGTCGGTGAGGCCGTGCACGCCGGAGACGTCGCTCGTCGGCAGGATGCCGAGGATCGCCAGTACGCCGAGCGCGATGAACCCGATGATGATGACGACCTTGATGAGCGCGAACCAGAACTCGAACTCGCCGTAGTTGCCGACGCTGACGAGGTTCGTCGCCGTCAGGATCGCCGTGATGAGGAACGCGAACACCCATTGCGGCCAGTCGATCCAGTTGTGCAGGATCGTCGCGCCGGCGGTCGCCTCGACGGGGATGATGAGCGCCCACGCCCACCAGTACAGCCAGCCGATCGAGAACCCGGCCCACTTGCCGAGCGCGCGGTCGGCGTAGACGCTGAACGAACCCGTATCCGGGTTGACGGTCGCCATCTCGCCGAGCATGCGCATGACGAGGACGACGACGAGACCGGCCGCCG
>NZ_LSJT01000132.1:0-923 GCF_001556795.1 Dermacoccus sp. CCH2-D9 | reverse complement strand
CTAGTGTCGCGCGTCATTAATTCGTTGACAGTATGGGATGATGGCATATGCCGTCACCTGTGCTGGAGATCAGCGAAGAGGACCGTGCGACCCTGACCTCGTGGACACGGTCGCGGACGTTGCCGGCGGGACGTGCGCAGCGTGCGCGGATCGTGCTGGCCGTCGCGGCGGGGACGGGCACCTCGGCAGTGGCGCGGCATGTCGGGGTCTCGCGTCCGACTGTGATCAAGTGGCGTGACCGGTTCGCCGTCGACGGGCTCGCTGGCCTCGAGGACGAGGAGCGTTCGGGCCGACCGAAACGCATCGATGATGCCGTGATCATCGCCACCACGCTCGAGCCGCCACCGGCCAAACTCGGGGTGACGCATTGGTCCTCGCGGTTGCTGGGCAGGCACTTGGGGATCGGGGATGCCACCGTCGCCCGTGCCTGGCGCAAGTACGGGGTCAAGCCATGGCGGCGGGAGACGTTCAAGTTCTCCACAGACCCGGAGCTGGAGGCCAAGGTCCGCGACGTGGTCGGGCTGTACCTGAACCCACCGGAGAAGGCGGTCGTGCTGTGCGTGGATGAGAAGTCCCAGATCCAGGCCTTGAACCGGACCGCGCCGATCCTGCCGCTGCGACCAGGCTTGCCGGAGAAGGCGACCCACGACTACAAGCGCAATGGCACCACCACGCTGTTCGCCGCTATCGAGGTAGCCACCGGTGCGGTGACCGACCAGTGCTACGACCGGCACGGTAAGGCCGAGTTCCTCGACTTCCTCAAGAAGGTCGCCAGGGCTTACCCGCGCCGGGAGCTGCACGTGGTCCTGGACAACTACCACACCCACAAGCACGAGGACATCAAGCAGTGGCTGGCCAAGCACCCGCGGATCACGTTGCACTTCACCCCGACCAGCGGGTCCTGGCTCAACCTCGTCGAGGTT
>NZ_LSJT01000131.1:0-5169 GCF_001556795.1 Dermacoccus sp. CCH2-D9 | reverse complement strand
CCCCGACCGAACCCCCGACCCGCCCCGCCTTGCCACCCTGCGATTTTCGTCCGCCCTCGCGATTGCCATCCACATCGGCGATCTACGTCCCCATCTGCGAACTACGTCCACATCTGACGGACGGCGTGGCGAGCGCTCGTCTCGGTCCGGCACCTGCTCTGACGGGCGCCGCATCATCAGCTTTGGGCGACGTGACACGGCGGTGAGACAATCGCGGGCATGGCCAACCTCCTGTCCGCTGAGAAGATCTCGCTCGCCCTCGGCACCCAGCAGTTGCTCGATTCGGTGTCGCTCGGCATCGGCGGCGGTGAGCGCATCGGCATCGTCGGCCGCAACGGTGGAGGCAAGTCGACGCTGCTCAAGGTGCTCGCGGGTGTGCACGAGGTCGATTCGGGGCGTCTGACGATGGCGAACGGCGTCACCGTCGGCATGCTGACGCAGGCGGACACGATTCCTGCGGAGTGGACGGTGCTGCAGGCCGTCGTCGGTGATCGCGCCGAGCACGAGTGGGCGGGGGAGGCCCGCATCCGCGAGGTCATCAACGGGTTGTTGCCGGGCATGGATCTGCACGACGTCGTCGGCCCCAAGTCCGGTGGCGAGCGCCGTCGCATCGCGCTCGCGAAGCTGCTCGTCGACGACCCTGATCTGCTGCTGCTCGACGAGCCCACCAACCATCTCGATGTCGAGGGCGTGCAATGGCTCGCCGACTTCCTCAACGCACGCCGCACACGCAGCGACTCGGCGCTCGTCACGATCACCCACGACCGGTGGTTCCTCGACGCGACGAGCACCAACACGTGGGAGGTCATCGACGGACGCGTCGAGCAGTACGAAGGCGGTTACGCCGCGTTCGTGCTCGCGAAGGCCGAACGTGCACGCATCGCGGCCGCGACGGAGGAGCGTCGCCAGAACCTGCTGCGCAAGGAGCTCGCGTGGCTGCAGCGCGGTGCCCCGGCCCGCACGAGCAAGCCGAAGTTCCGCATCGACGCGGCCAACGCGCTCATCGCGAACGAACCGGATCCGCGCAATGACGTCGAACTCGTCCGGTTCGCGACGACGCGGCTCGGCAAGGATGTCATCGACCTCGTCGACGCGTCCGTCACGCTCGGCGGGCGCGAACTGCTGACGAAGCAGACGTGGCGGCTCGCGCCGGGCGAGCGCACCGGCATCGTCGGCGTCAACGGCGCGGGCAAGTCGACGCTGCTGCGCGCCATCGCGGGAACCCAGGAGCTGTCGGCGGGCAAGCGCAAGCAGGGCAAGACCGTCAAGATCGCGTACCTGACGCAGGAGGTGCGCGAGCTCGACCACGTCGAGGGCTGGCGCGTCATCGAGGCGATCGAGGACGTGGCGAGCTACATCATGCTCGACGGCAAGGAGACGTCCGCCTCGCAGCTCGCGAAGCGGCTCGGCTTCTCCGGGGGACGTCAGCAGGCGCGGGTGTCGGAGCTGTCGGGTGGCGAACGTCGGCGACTGCAGTTCCTCCGCCTGCTCATGAGCGAACCGAACGTGCTGCTGCTCGACGAGCCGACCAATGACCTCGACATCGAGACGCTGCAGTCGATGGAGGACGTCCTCGACGGCTGGGCGGGCACACTCGTCGTCGTCAGCCACGACCGGTACCTGCTCGAGCGCATGTGCGATCGCCAGGTCGCCTTGCTCGGAGACGGCAAGATCCTCGACCTCATCGGCGGGGTCGAGCAGTACCTCGAGCTGCGTGCGCACCACCTGCAGGCGCAGGCGGCGTTCGAGCGTCAGGGCGCGGCGGCGAAGGGGGTCGATGCGACCTCGCTCGCGGCTGACGACGCAGCAGGCGCTGGCGCCGGCGGACGCGTGGTGAGCGCCGCCGAGGAGCGCGAGGCGCGCAAGACGGTGGCGCGCATCGAACGTCAGCTCGCGAAGCTGGCCGAGCGCGAGACCAAGCTGCACGACGAGCTCGCCGCTGCCGCAAGCGATTACGGCAAGGCCGCGGAGATCGACGTCAAGCTGCGTGCCGTGCTCGCCGAGAAGGACGAACTCGAGATGGACTGGCTCGAGGCCGCCGAGGTGCTCGCCTGAACTGAGCGCGTGTTCCGGTCGCGCGCGGCGCCTGGCGGCGCTGCGCCGTTTGCCACACCAGGCGCCGTGAACGACTGTCTAGGAGGGCTCGACGACCCCGCGCGCGCCGTTGAACGTGTTCAACAGCGTGGTTGACTGAGCGCATGACGACGAAGTCGGAGCAGACGCGTGAAGCCCTCGTCGAGACGGCGTTGGCGATGTTCCGCGAGCACGGATACGAGAAGACGACGATGCGCGCGATCGCCGCGGAAGCCGGCGTCTCGCAAGGAAATGCGTACTACTACTTCGACGGCAAGGACGCGCTCGTCCAGCAGTTGTACCTGCGCCTCCAGGCCGAGCATCGCGACGTTGCGCTGGCCGCCATCCGCGACGGAGCGCCGCTTGCCGACAACCTATGCGCGCTGTGGCGGGCGGGCATCGACGTCATGGAGCCGTACCACGGCTTCGGTTCGACGCTGCTGACGACGGCGCTGCAGGCGTCGTCGGGCACGAGCCCGCTGTCGGGAGCGTCGGCGCAGGCGCGCGACGATGCGATCGGCCTCGTCACCGACGTGCTCGAACGCTCGAAGGGCGTGCCGGGTGGCGCACTGCGACGCCAGTTGCCGATGTTGCTGTGGCTCGTCTATCTCGGCATCACGCTGCACTGGGTGTGCGATGACAGCGAGCAGCGGGCGCGCACGATGACGCTCATCGACGGCGTCGCCCCCATCCTCGCGCGCATGCTGATGCTCGCACGGCTACCGGTGGGACGCGGGCTCGTCGCGGACATCACCGCCCTCGTCGAGAAGCTGGCGCCGACCGGATCTCTTCCGACGGCGCTGTCGGAGCCTGCATCCAGGACGTCGAGCACCGTCCGCACCGAAGACGACTGAGGTGCCTCGCGGTCAGCTCTCGACGGCCGTGAGCAGCGTCCGCAGCGACGCGGCGAGGTGAGCGCGAGCGTCGTCGTCCATGCCGGCGAGCAGGCGGCGCTCGTGATGCAGCAGCGCGTCGAACGCGGCGTCGACGGCCCGCAGCCCCGCGGGGGTCAGCCGGACGAGGACGCCGCGGCGGTCGCTCGGCGATGGTTGACGGGAGACGAAGCCGCGTCGTTCGAGTCCGTCGACGCGATTCGTCATCGTGCCGGAGGTGACGAGTGTCTTCTGCACGAGGGCGCCGGGGGAGAGCTCGAACGGTTCGCCTGCGCGGCGCAGGGCGGACATCACGTCGAACTCCCAGCCGTCGAGTTCATGCTCGGTGAAGACGGCGTTGCGCGCCTGGTCGAGGCGCCGCGCGATACGGCTGATGCGCGAGAGCACTTCGAGTGGCGTCGTGTCGAGCCCCGGGCGGACGCTCGCCCAGGCATCGACGATGACGTCGACCTCGTCATGGTGCGGCTTGCCGTCGGGAGCGGTCGACGTCGCAGACGCGATGTCGTCGGCGCCCCTTGGGCCGAAAGCACGGTTCGAGTCGGCAGGGCGCGGCGAACCGGTGAGTGACATGCCGTCAGTCTATCGCTCGTCAAGAAACTTGATGTCGAGAGACTTGCCCTCGGCAGACGGCGTCAGCCCTCGTCACGCGATGTCGTCGTCCGTCTCGTCGTCGCCCAGGCCCATCGGTGCCACCATGTTGTCGACGTCAGGCTCGCCGCTGGCCACCGGCGCGGCCGCGACGAGCGTGGGCGTGGCGTCGAGGCCGGTGAGTCCGTTCCAGCCGAGGTTGACCATGTGGGCGGCCATCTCGGTGGCGTCGAATTCCTGGCCGTGCTCGATCCACCAGTCGCCGGTGAGGGCGGCCATGCCGATGAGCATCTGCGCGTAGATCGGCGCGAAACGGGGGTCGATCTCGCGGCGCGACATGACGCGGGAGAGTTCGTTCTCGATCTTTGTGGCGATGTCCGACATGAGGCTCGCGAGGGAGCCCGTCGAGTGCCAGGACGGGGCGTCACGGATGAGCACACGGAAACCGTCGGGGTTGGCGCTGATGTAGCTGAGTTGGGCGGTCACGGCGCGTTCGAAGAGTTCGCGGGGTGTGCCGTCGTCGGTCAGGGCGCTCGCGATGTGGTCGAGGAAGCTGCGCGTCTCGCGGTCGACGATGACGGCGTACAAGCCTTCCTTGCCGCCGAAGTGCTCGTAGACGACGGGTTTCGTCACGCCCGCCGCCGCCGCGATCTCCTCGACGGTCGCCGCCGCGACGCCTCGTTCCGCGAACGTGCGGCGCCCCACGTCGATGAGCTGTTCGCGACGCTGGGTGCCCGACATGCGCGTGCGGCGAGGAGTCGTCATGCCCACCATTGTGCCGGGTGGGCGGGAGGTCGCAGCCGAGACCTGGGGCGCCCGGGCGGGCTGACGCGGTCCGAGGCGCGGTCCGCGCCGTAGATCGCGGGGACGCGTCGGTGCGTCGACGGAGTGCAGCGCGGCCCGGCGTGAACTACTCTTGTGCGGTCCGCGCTTCGCGGACGTTCCCCGGTTGCTCTGCTGGCAGGGGCCGCCTGACTTTGAATCAGGACTAGCGACGTTGGTTCGATTCCAACCCGGGGAGCCTGAAAGCCCGACCATCATCGTCCGAGAGCGCGTCATCGTCGACGCGTTTCCGGGCGAAGATCACGCGGGACGTGACGCCGATCAGCGATGACGAGACGTCGCGGCACCCCCGGCGGCGATGGCCGCGAACGCGAGTCCGGCGAGGCCGAGCTCACCGGACGTCGGGGAGCTCCGCGACGCGACGAGGTCCGTCTGCACCTTCGGGTCGATCGGCTTCGGGGCGGGCTTCGTCGGAGTGGGCGTGCCCGGCATCGGCTTCGTCGGCTGGGCAGGGGGAATGACGGTGCCGTTCGGCTGAACCGTCGGCAGACCCTTGCACGTCGCCGGAATCGTGCCGGTGACGCTGAACGCCGACCCGCTCGTGTTGCCCTTGACGGTGATCGTCACCGTCTTCCCGGCCTGGTTGATCTTCGAGAAGATGACGAGCGGCTTGTCGTGCGTCACCGGGCCCATCGTGTGCGTCTCGTGCAGCTGCGGCTCGCTCACCGTCACCGTCGCCTCCGGCGTCTTCACCGTGCCCACTGCGATGACGTGGTTCGGCATCCCCTTCGAGCACCAGAACTCGATCGGCGTGTGCTGAAGGCTGCCGACG